>CANSWR010000005.1 GCA_947650795.1 uncultured Bacillota bacterium
AAAAAAATGAATCTAGTTATAGATTCTTATGAAAACTTGTTTTCATTTTTCTTGTTATAGTATATTATATGTGTGAATATTTAATTTGTGACTCCAACTTGAAATTGTTATTTTATTGTGTTAAACTAAGTTTATGAAAAGGTATGGTGATACTTGTGAAGAAAGTGCCCGTAAAAAATTATTTAATTTTATTGTTAATTAGTGTTATAACTGTTATTTTGGTTTTATATATTAATGCTTGGGCTAAAACATATAAGCAAGATAAACTAAGTTTAAGTCCTTTTAGTGGTGTACTTGATGAAATAGGGCCTGAAGAAATAACTCAAACAATGTCAGAAACAAATGAAATAATTTTGTATGTAGGTTATAACAATAATCAAAAGTTATATGATTCTGAAGTTATTCTGTTAGACTATATAAAAAAACATGATTTAGCTGATAAAGTAATTTATGTAAATGTTAGTAATTCTATGGAAGATAATAAATATGTAAATATTTTAAAAGAAGCATTTGATAATGTGCAGAAAGAAATAAAAAAGGCACCAATGTTAATATATGTTAAAAATGGAAAAGCTATAGAGGTTATAAGTTCAACTGGTGGTATTGTAAGAAAAAAAGATATTTCAATTTTGAATAAGACTTATGAATTAGAATAAAATAATTTCATAAGTTTTTATTTATAAAAAAAATACCAATTTATGGCATTTTTTATATTCTATTAAATTGATTTTTTCTATTTAACACTAATAATGTAATAGCGCCTACAGCAATCATGCAAATTCCAGCAATCATGAAGTTTTCAATACCAGTTTTTGGATTATCAACTGCTTCTCTTAGTATTCTAATAGTAGGACTACATATTTCATCATCTACAGTTTGATCTTTAGGATAACTGTCATCAAATGTTACACCATTACCAGTTCCACTAATTTTAATTTGTCTGTTAGTTCTTAAATTAAGTTTGTCAACAATGCTTTCATCAACAACACTTTTAAGTGATAGGGTATAAGTCAATTTTTCAACTTGGTTAATACCTATACTTCCAGGTGTCCAATTGATTTGATTAGTAGCTTTGTCGTAATTAGCAGTTCCTACAGTAGTCGCAACATTTTTTATTTCAAAGTTGTTTAGTATGTAACTATCAAATGTTATGCTTCCATTAACATTTTGCTTAGCACTTGGTAAATAAGCAGCTAAATTAGTTGTAAAATTTAATCCTGTTGATATATTAGCTGTTGCAACTTCATATTTAACTCCGCTTTCAAAAATTGTATTAAAGTTTGCACTAGCTGTACCTAAGTTAATTCCATAAGCTATAACTTTTATACCATTAGCTTTTAATCCTTCCATTTTAGTTTTTAATGCTGACACTTGTTCAGTTGATAGTGTTCCTAAAGAACCTGCAAATACAACTAAAACTTTGTTATCAACGTTACTACTAGAAAACTTTTCAGCAGCATGATCTATAGCGTCAAATATTGCTCCATCATTTCCGGCAGTAGCTGTTTTAACATTTTCTAATGCAGTTTCTATTCCAACAGTATCTAATTCCACTATAGATATAGCTGATTCACTACCATTTTTAGTAGTATATGCTACACCTTGCTTAAGATTATCCATTGCACTTATAGTACTAGCATTGCTTTTGATTGAGTCTATAACATTATTTTTGATACTAGCTACAGCAGCACCATTATCAATAGCGTACATTATTTCAGTATTTTTAGAGTTGTTTAATATAATTTCAATATTAACTTCACCATTTACTAAGTCGCTTGTAGAAGTATTAATAGTATTTAAAATACTAGCACCATCTGAACTTAGAGTTTTTACTGAATCATTTTCGCTAACGATTTGTATTCTGTTGTTAGCAGCATTTAATGATAAGACTCCTAATAGACCAACACTCAATAAAAGTGTTCCTATTAAAAATTTCTTTTTCATTTTATCCTCCTTCTATTATTATACCCATATTATAACATGCAAAACATAAAAATCAAATAAAAAGAAACTTTATTAACATAAAAATATGTGGTAAGATAATATTAACAATAGGAGAAGAGATATATGAAGGTAATTAGCATAGTAATAGATAATGATGCTTTTCTTGTGGAAAAAGTTAAAATTAGAAGTAGAAATAATGTTGATAATAATCAAGTTGTTAACAATACTTTTTATTATACAGAAAAATATATAAAGAAAAATAATGATATTGTTAAAGAAATTTTAAGTACTAAAAGTATTAAACGTGTTATTTATAAAGATTTTGATTCTTTTTTAACATTATTTTCTTTAATAAATGTTAGTAATATAAGATTTGATGTTAATAAAGCTTTGACAAATAAGGTTATGGATACTTTAATACAGGATAATTATTTAGAATATTTGGAATGTTATTTTATGCCAAGTGATTATGTTCATCAATTTGCTATAAAAAATATTTCTATAAAATTTAATAATGATATGTTATTTAGTAGTGAATTTGTTAGAGATAATGAACTTAAAAATATGAAACATATATATTATAAAAAACATGTTAAGTTTCATAGTGAAAAAGATGTTATGGATAACTTAGAAGGTTTTTTAAGTGTTAATAGTCATTTAGAGATAATACACTTATATTGTTATTCTTCAAATATGATATCATTTATTATAGAAAAATTAAATGATAGTAATTTTTATGATGTGAGTATTTATATACATCAGAATGAAACAAATATTAATGATATTTCAAAAGAAACTAATTTTTTAAAAAAGATTAATAAGAAATTTAGTGAAAATGGTAAAAGAGAAATTAAAATTATTTATTCAGAGGAATTTTTTAAGGAAAATATTTTTAAACAATTAACAATTAATGGTATAAAAATGTGTATGGTTTTTCTGCTATATTTGGGAGTAGTTTTTACTGTTAGTCAAAAATATCATGAATATTTAGCTATACTTAACATAAGAAAATTAGAAAGTGCGATTGCTACTGATTTTAATAAGATAGTTATTGATGAAATAGATGATACTGAGATAAATGTTATAGTACCTACCAATCCAGAACCTGTTGTGCCAAGTGAAGAAGAACCACCCAAAGAGTATATAAATTATTATGCTAACATCCCAACAACTTATGATAAACTACTAGAAATAAATAGTGATGTTGTAGGATGGTTACAAGTTAATAATACTAAGGTTAATTATCCTGTTACAAAATCTAAAGATAATACTTATTATTTGGAGCATGATATATATAATAAAGAAATTATTACAGGCTGGATATATATGGACTACAGGAATGATTCAACTACATTAGACCATAATACTATAATTTATGGACATAATTTAATAAGTGGATATATGTTCGGAGATTTGACTTTTGCTACTAGTAGATGGTGGTATACAAATCCACAAAATCAAATTATTACTTTTAATACTTTGGATAAAGAGATGAAATGGAGAATCTTTTCTGTCTATAGAACTGATTATACTACTGATTATTTGAAAACTAATTTTTATAATGATGAACAATTTATGGAATTTGTTAATTTAATAAAAGGTAGAAGTATAAATGATTTTAATGTAAATGTTAAGCCTGGAGATAAAATTCTTACTTTAAGTACTTGTACGGGAAGTAACAATAGGCGACTTGTTATACATGCTGTTTTAATTGGATAAGTATGTTATAATTACAATAAAAAGGAGTTGAGTTTGTGTGAGGAAATTTATAGTTGTTAGTTTTATATTCTTTTTTAGTATGATAGTTGTAGATGCTGAGTGTGAATACAAAGAACTTAGAGAATTAAATACTTTAGCTAGTTATATTCAAAGTAATTATGAGTATAATGAGAGTACCAGAAAATTTGATATTACAATTACTAATTTAACTGATAAATTTTATATTTTTTATGAAGGAAATAGATATGATCCTAGTAGTGGAACAGTTATTATAAGTGGAGTAGAAGAGGGAACTCGTGTTTCTGCTGAGGTTATTGTTTCTATAGCAAGTGAATGTTTTAATGAAAAGCCCAGAATGATTTATGTTAATATTCCATATATAAATCATTATTATAAATCAAATTTATGTAATGGTCATACGTCACTTAATGTGTGTAATTCCAGATTTTTAGATTATAAGTTGTCTGAAAGTACTTTTATAAAATTAATCGAGCAAGATAAAATTGATCAGGATAATAATAAAAAACCGAGTGAGAATAAACCTTATCAAGAAAAGCCAGGTTTTATCGAAAAAACTGTAGAAGTTGTTAAAGATTATTCTATACCTCTTATTGTAGTAATAGTTGTTTCAGGAATTACTATTTCAATTTATAGTGTTGTTATTAGAAAGATTAAACATGGATTGTAGTAAATTTTGCAAGACTTGTTTTTTCTTTTTTTTCTATTTATAATGAATTTATAATAGAAAGGACAATAGATATGAGAAAAGATTTAAGTTGTGGAAAAAGAGTAAAAGAATTATTGACTAGGAGGACATTGCCTACTTTGTTAGCAGGTACTTTATTATTTGGTAGTAGTGCAATTTTAAGTGAGGCAGAAGCTTATTCTTTAGATAAGCCAGAACAAACTTATGAGGATTATTTGAGTTATGATGGTATAAAAGTATTTATAAATGGTAGAGTTACTCAATTTAGTGATTTGACAGGGTATCCATTTGTTAGTGAGAATACTGTTATGTTACCTTTAAATGCAGTAGCTGAAGCTTTTGGCGCAGTTGTAAATTTTGATAGTGAAAAAAATGTTATTAGTTTAAAAAAATATGATTATGAAATTAAAGTTGTTACCAATTCTAAGGAAATAGAGTTTATAGATTTGGAATCAGGTGAAAAGAAAATTAATTCTATAAATAATAATATATTAGTTATAGATGGAAAAACATATATTCCAATAAATGGGTTATTTGAGTGTTTTGATTTAAATGTTAGACAAGATGAATTAAATAATATTATACATATAGAGACTGTTAGTTTAGAAAATTTAGAAAATATAGATTTTAAAGAAGAAAGAATATATTCTATTTCAGATTTATTAACTATGAAAAATATAAAAAGTTATAATTATGATGGAGAGCATATAGATAAAGATTATTTGAATGTTTTAAATAATAGTAATCAATATGCAGTAATTGTTAAAGAAAATGAAGCCATGATATTTTCTTATCAGTATTTATCAAATTTAGATTATTTTTATGGTAAAGAAAAATTACTTAATGATGCTTCAAGAGCAAGTGAGAATGGTTATGCAAAGGTAACTGTTAGAAATGGAGATTATTTAACTAGATTATTTTTTTCAAGGATATTTCAAGCTTGTTCTTTTGAAAATGATTTAGGTGGTAAAGCTTTTAAAAAAGATTCTACTGATATAACAGATTTTACTGTCAGTACACCATTATATAAAGATGATATGTTTTCTAAAATCATTAAAGAAGCTAATAAAATTATAGAAGAAATTAAAAGTAAGACTAGTGATAAGAAGGAACAAGCAATTTTATTAACTGATATTTTATTTAAAAGAATAGAATATGATAAGGATAATAATTCTAGAAATTCAATTTATGGAGCATTAGTTAAATATGATACTAAATGTGAGGGATATGCTTTTGCTTATAATTATATCGCTAGAGAGTTAGGAATACCTTGCGTATTTTCTTCTGGTTTTTCAAAGAATAAAACATCTCATGCTTGGAATCAAGTTTATATAAATGGAGAATGGGTAATTTGTGATCCAACTCATGGTGTTAAAATGGTTTCTTTAGATGATTTTAGATATGCTATATATGATAATACAGACGCTCAATATTTAGAGGAAAATGAACTAATAAAATTGACTTATAAATTTGAAAATTAGTTTTTAAGAAAGTTTGATGTGTACAAACTTTTTTCTTTATGTTACAATGTATTTATTATAGAAGTGAGGTGCTTATGAAAAGATATTTTGTATTGTTATTGTCACTTATTTTTTCATTGTTTTTTGTAAATATGCAGTTATTATCTGCTGATTGCGAAGATATGATTAAAGAAGCTGATAAGATAAAAGTTTTTAAAATGACTAGGATACCAAAATATGAGGAAATTGAAGGCGAAGGAACTGAAAACGATTTTCTTATTGGTGTTAGAATTGAAGGATTAAATGAGAGAATATATGCTAAAGTTAGTAATGATTATGATGATAAAATTGTTACTCTTAATCAAGATAATCTTAAAGATGGCGTAGCTGAGGTAAGTAGTCCTTATATTTATAAAAGTGTTAAAATGACAGTAAGTTTATATTCTAGTGATGAAAGTTGTAATGTAACAGATGCTTTAAAAGTTATAAATATAGATACTGATATTTTTAATGAATTTTATTATTATAAGGTATGTAATGAAAATCCTGATTTAGAAGTATGTGCACCAACTTATGATAATTCTAAATATAATGAAGATACTTTTAAAGAAATGGTTGATGAGTTGATAGAGGAAAGAGATAAAACTATACTTGATAAGACTTTAGATTTTTTTAAAGAATATTATTTATTTATATTGATACCAATTTTGCTAATTAGTGTGATTTTTATTGTAAGAATAGTTTTATTAAAGAGGGGTATGAAAAATGAATAGAAGTAAAATACTTAAAATTAGTTTAGCTTGTTTAGTTGTTATTTGTTTTCCTAGTTCTTTGTTTGCTGCTTATTCTGATCAATGTAGTTTGCAGAATTTGACTAATATTACTGTTTCTTCTACACAAAATAATTTTGCTGGTATAACAACATCTAATGGAAATCATACAGCTAATTTAACGTATAAATATGATGCTCCATCTGGATGCGAAAATTCTGCAATATTTTGTATTACTCCAAGTATGTCTAGTCAATCTAATATGAGTTATACTTTGGCAAGTGACGATTTATATAATGTAAGTAATTGTACTAGTTCTAAAGATACAACTACTAAATATTGTGGAATGGCGGGAATACTTCAAGAAGCTTATGGAATGCAATCTCAAGTAGGTGATTATGCAAAATTAAATGGTGCTATAACTTTGTCTTTAAGATTATGGGCAGCAACTGAGAGAAAAGATGGCGGTCAAAATGGTCTTTTTGATGATTCTAAGTATGATGGGGATATTACTAAAGCTTCTAATTATATTTGGGATACTGTTAATTCTGGAGGACAAGTTAGTACAGATGTTTTAAGAAAATACTTTCCAGAGATTAAAGATGAGTCAGATGATGTGATTCAATTAGCAGTTCAGTGGTATGCTAGTGCTGCTAAAGGTGTAGATATTCAAAGAGCAGATGATTTTATTAATGATGATTATACGACTGTTAAAGGAGAAGGTTCAGATTCTGTAGAATTTAATATTAATGGCACTTTTCAAGAAGTATTAGGAGTTACTATAGATGGAGTAGAATCAGATCAAATAGTGTATTCTAAGAAGCCATGTAGTAATGGAGAAGGAGAATGTTTGAGTTTTGATGTTACTGATGAAATGAAAGCGCAACTTTGTGAAGGTAAACCTAATAATACAGAAATTCCGATTACAGTTAAAACTGTAAGTTCATCTGCAGTTGATAAGATGAGAGTTTATAAGCCTTCTACAAATGGTAGTAATCAATATTTTGTAGGATTTGATGCTTATGATCAACCTAAAGAGGTACCTTTTAATATAACATGTGAAGTTTTTACTGAAAAATGCGAAGTAGAAAATGGTGTGTGTAAGATAGGTGATGAGGTTGTTCAATGTGCTAATAGCAAGGAGGAAGCAGCAGAGTTATATCCTGAAAGTGATTGTTATTGTGAGTATGATGAAACAACTCAAGAATGTAAAGTAGGAGGAACACCAGTAAATTGTGAAGAGTATCCTGGTTGTGGACAAAGTGATTGTGAAGTAGAAAATGGTGTGTGTAAAATAGGCGATGAAGTAGTACCATGCGCTAATACTAAAGAAGAAGGTGCTGTTTTATATCCTAATACTGAGTGTTATTGTGAATATGATGAAGATACTCAACAATGTACAATAGATGGAACACCAGTAAACTGTGATGAATATCCTGGATGTAAGAAAGAAAAATGTGAAGTAGAAAATGGTGTGTGTAAAATAGGCGATGAAGTAGTACCTTGTGCTAACAATAAAGAAGCAGCTGAGGTTTTGTATCCAGATAGTGATTGTTATTGTGAATATGATGAAAGTACTAAGCAATGTACTGTTGATGGAACTCCAGTAAATTGTGATGATTATCCAGATTGTAAAGATGATGTATGTGTGCCAGTAAATGGAAAATGTTATATAGGAGACCAAGAAGTTTCTTGTGACATTCCAGAGTGTGAGTGTGAAAGAGTTGGAGACGATTGCTTTATAGGTGAGTCTTCTGTAGATTGTGGTAAATATGAAAATTGTCCTAAATGTGAAAAAGTGGGAGATATTTGTAAAATAGGAGATAAAATTGTGAACTGTGGAACACATGCTGATTGTCCAAAAGATGATGATCCAGGTACTTGTCCTATAAGGAAACAAGATGAGTTACCATATGACACTTGTAAAGATGGTCAAACAGATGGTTTACTTGCAGATCCACCAATGTGTTCAATATTAAAGAATAATATTAAAGCTGCTTATGAAATAGAGCAGTATGGGGATTCAAAATATTGTGATGTTTTCTGTAGAGAAACATATGTGTTTAAGTTTATGGATAAAGAAGCAGTCCAATCTGGTAGATATTTTAGACATGATGTTGAGAAAAAATATGTTAATGTATCTAATTTAAGTACTGTAGTAACTTCTACTCAGCAATGTACATCACTTATTGATTATGATACTTGGAAACAAGATTATATAAATGCTAACAGAAGTGTTAGAGAAGCGTTTAATGAAGTTAAATACTGGGAGTCACTTTATAATTTGAATGGTGGTATGCCAACTAAGATTGATAATTGTGGCGGAGGCGCTAGTGGATGTGATGGTTGTTATTGGCCTGATGCTTGTGGAGACTGGGGGCTTCATTGGAATACAGGTTATTATGGTAAGACTGATGCTTTCGGAAATAATCCAACTACATCTGCAAATGAAGATCATTTAGGTCGTGCTGCTCAGTGTCCTCAATTGGTATGTACAGGAGGGTATGACTTAAAAGGTAATTGTCTAGCTTACTCTTGTGTTGGTGCTTCTGTTGGGCCTGCATTAACTGTACAACAAGCTAGTGGTATAGATAGAGATTATGTTATTAAACAACATGCTGCTGCAGTTTCTTCTTACAGATCTACTTTAAATACAAGAAATGATTTAATTAATAGAATATTTAATTGTAATTTCTTTGATCCAAGTGAAGTTAGTCAATATTTTAATGATCCTGGTAGTTATTTTGTTTCAATGTTTGCTGGTAATCATACAGCTTCACCTAAAGTTACTTCTGAAACTTATGGAGAGATTAGAGATAATTATGAACCTAATTCTGAAATAGAAAGATTGTCTTATGATGAACAAGGAAGATTAAAAGAAGAAGGCAGTGCTAGCAATGTTCAATTTGATAAATTGTTAAGTGATGAGAGAATAGTTGAAAACAAAGGTTACGTAACTAGTGCTGAAAGTAATAATCCAGAAGACAATACAGTTTGTGGTGGATGTGATGATCCTATTAATAATAAGTTATCATCAGTACCTAGACAAGATGATGAATATGGTCAACTTGATGGTAGAGATTTTACTTTCTGGGTATGTACTGGAAGTTTAGCTGGAGCAAAATGTAATAATGAAAGTGGAAGATTAAAGATTCCTAAGAACTATGTTGCTAATATGGAGGTTACTCGAGAAACTGGTTATTGGCAAAGAACAAATTTTGCTACTGAAATATTTACTGGTAAAGTAGTAGAAGGTAGTGGAGGATTACAGTTGCCTGAAAAATCTTGGCCAGTTGCTATTAGTACATTGACAGGAGATTATAATATATTCTTGAAATTTACTAAATTTGGTGATTTGAAGAGAAAGAATGGAACTCTTAAATTAGAATTTGATACAGATGTTAATTGTGGATATACAGTTATAAATGAAATGACTAAATATGATTGTGATGATGGATATCATGAATGTTATGATTGTGATGATCCAAGTACACCTGAAAATGAATGTTTTCCACCAGGTGGAGGAGATCCAAGTGATCCTAAAAAATTAGATTTGGGCTTCTATTTTAGAAGTATTGATTTAACTGATATATTCCCTAATTCTGTATATAGTCCTAATCAGACATTATTAAATCCTAATAGACCTATAGGTTCTAACTGGAATACTCCGAATGCTATTCAAGCTATAAATAAAATTCAAGATTTAGGAAATGGTGTATGGGGAGTAGATCAAAAACCAGAATATGTGATAACTTTAACTCCAGCAATGAGAAAAGCTATTACTAAAAATAATAGAGAAATATATAAGGCAGATTATTTGACTGCAAGTACACTTTCATGTAATCAAAGTACAGCAATATGTAGTAGTACTTGGTTACAAAGAGACTTAAGAAATATTTTACAAGATTTTAATCATGGAGACTATTTTGTTCAAAATGATAATTCAGGAAATAATTTGTATGTAGTTGGGAGGAATTAATAAATGAAATATACTTTTTGGGCTTATGGATTAATAGCGCTAGGGGTTGCAATATTAGTAGGTCTTAGATTTGTTAATGATTTAACAACTACTTCTGAAGCAGATTATTATCTTACTAAAGAAGTAATGCAAGCATCGATGTTAGATTCTATAGATTATGGTGTTTATAGAAGATATGGAGATGTTAGAATTATAAAAGATAAGTTTATAGAAAACTTTATTAAAAGATTTAGTGAAGGAGTTGGGGGGTCTAAAACTTATTCTATAGAATTTTATGAAATATATGAAGAGCCTGTTAAAGCTACAGTTATTGTTAAAACAGGTACTGGAAGTTTTCAAGTTACTAGTGATCAAGTATTGGATAGTGGAATATTGACAACATTAAGTGGAATAGTTGAAACTAAGTATCAAGAAGATTGTGTACAAAAAGGTATATGTAATGAATATTAAAGGGATATCTGAAAAGATATTCTTTTTCTTTTTTCTTATGATTATTTGTATAATTTTTGCAACTCAAGATTGACTATTGTACTTTGGTTGTTATATAATGATATAGTAAGGATAGGAGGAGTTTATGAATAATTTGATTATTTCTTTAAAGAGGTTTTTTGGAAACAAAAATACAATAACAATTATATGTGTTTTAGCTATTGTTCTTATTTTGTATTTTGCATACAATTATAGAATTAAACAAGCTACTGAACCTTTAAGGGTTCCTTATGCAAGACAGGAAATTCAACCAAGAGAACAAATTACAGAAGATATGATAGGGTATGTGGAAATTCCTAAAAAGATGATTACTAGTAATACTGTAACTAATATTAACAATATAATTGGTATGTTTGCGAATTATAATACAGTTATTCCATCTGGTAGTTTATTTTATCAAAGTACTTTAGTAACTTGGGAACAAATGCCTGATTCTGCTTGGGCTGATATACCAGATAAATATACTGTTGTTAGTTTAAATGTTAATACTGAAACTACTTATGGTAATTCAATATTTCCTGGAAATTATATAGATCTTTATTATGCTGCTCATGATAGTACTGGAAAACTGTTATTAGGTAAATTAATTGAAAGTATTGAAGTTTTAGCTGTAAAAGATGGCTCAGGTAATCATGTTTTTGAAAATAGTGCAGAACTTAGTGCACCATCTTCATTAATATTTGCTGTTCCAGAAGATATGCATTTATTACTTAGAAAGGCAGGATATTTAAGTGGAGAGATTATTCCAGTTCCAAGAAATGCAAGTTATAGTGATAATCCAGGTGCTACTATTGTTAGTAGTGAATATATAGAAGACTTTATTTTGAGTCAAACAGTTATATTACCTGAACAAGGTGGTAGTTCAAATGGTGGAAACAACGGAAGACCTGGAACAGTTAATTAAATAAAAAGTGGGTGAAATTATGAATAATTCTATATTTGATCAAATTGATTTTGGTCCTTTAAAAGATTTGCTTGATAACGATGACATAACAGATATATCTTTTTCGAATGGAGCTCAAGTTCATGTGAAAACACTTAGTAAAGGTGTTTTTCAAATAAATAGGCCAGAAATTAGTAATCAACTTATGGAAAAAATAGCGTTTCAATGTTCAAATGTTATGGGTAAGACGTTTAACATGGCTCATCCTATGTTGGATGCTGAGAGTGCTGAACTCAGACTTAACTTTGTTCATGAAAGTATAGCGACTAATGGAATTGCTTGTGTTATTCGTAAGACTCCTGCAAAAATAAGACTTAATAAAGAGAAACTTCTTAATGAAGATTATGTTTCTTTACCTCTTCATGATTTTCTGTTTAAGTGTGTTGAGGGTCACTGCAATATTATTGTTAGTGGAGAAACTGGTAGTGGTAAAACAGAGTTTGTTAAATATTTAGCAAGTCATATTGCTGAAAATGAAAAAATTATAACTATAGAAGATACATTGGAACTTCATCTAGATAGAATATTTCCACATAGAGATATTGTAGCTATGAAAACTAATAATATTGCAAGTTATAGTGATATACTTGTTGCTTGTATGAGACAGAATCCAAAATGGATTTTATTGTCAGAGGTTCGTAGTGCAGAAGCTGTTACAGCTGTCAGAAACTCTATAAGTAGTGGACATAATATTTTGTCTACTATTCACTCAGAAAAGGCAAGTGGAATACCTATGCGTTTATACAGTTTACTTGAGACTAATTTGGATGTAGAACAGTTTCTAAAAACTATGCATAGATATATCCATTTAGGTGTTCATATTAAAGGTTATATGTCTAAGAAATATGAAAGATTTCAAAGAGAGATAGTAGAAGTAGCTGAGTTTTATGTAGATAAAGATAATAATGCTTGTACTAATGTGTTATTTAGTAAGGGTATGGACGGAAATGAGAGTTATCATAATCCTAGTTCATATTTATTGGATTATTTGGGAGCACAAGGTATTTATTTGCCTAAAGAAACTTTTGTCAGAGAAGGTACACAACTAAGAGAGGCTGTAGTACAAAGTGTTCCAGTAAATTAGATTTTTATAAAAAGTGAGGTGAGCTTATGTACATAGAAATTTTAGTAATATTTTTTATTCTAGTTTTTATGGTCTTGTATAGACGTAATACTGGTGGTAAATTTTATAAATATATTTCTAATGGAGTGAGTGAAGTCTATGATAAGTATGCACCTTATTCATTTAAAATGGTTAGGGAGAAGACTAAAGAGTTGGGTCAAGAATATACTCCAAGACAATACATGATTCAGATTGCTGTGTTTGCTGGAGGTGCTGCTATTGTTACATATTTATATTTTTATAGTATAATAGTATCTATAGTTTATGCAATTATTGCAGTACTTTTTATTCCTTATTTAGCGTATTTAAGATGTAATAAGGTTTATAGTGAATATTTATTTGAACAGATACAAGTTTATTCAACGAACGTTATAATGGAGTTTAATACTACTCAATCTTTTGTTAAATCTTTAGAAGGTGTAAGGGATAGTGGGGTTCTTGAAGATCCTGTGCTTCATGATGTAAGTGAGATGATATCTATTGCTTATTCTAGTTCATCTATTGATGATGCTATAGATTATTTTAATAGTAAATATGATTATTATATTATAAGAAATATGCATCAATTATTTTTACAAATAACTAAAGAAGGTTCTAAGGATTCTGGAGAAGCTTTAGAAGGAATGAGTCAAGATATAGACTCATTAGTAGAGAGTGTATATAGAGATAGAATTGATAGAGCTAATTTTCATAAGCAGTTTCTTACATTTGGTGTAGCGTTGTATTTTTTAGTTTCACTAGTGCAATTGCTTTTAGGTAATGATAGTTATTTGGCTCTTATAAGTCAATGGTATGTTCAAATATTACTTCACCTTGTTGTGATAATTAATTCGTACTTTCTTCTTTCAGGAGAAAAATATTATAATGAGGATGTGGGCGCAGAATGATGATTGAAATAGGGATTATAGGTTTATTATTAGTTGTTATTTTGTTTGTTCAGGGTAAGATAGATGGTAATAAGTTTATAAAAGATAATGAAAAAATATTTAAGTTACTTAGAGAAGACGATTATAATTTTTTGGTTGCAGCTAGGTATGGAGATGGGGTAAACCCAGATGTTTTATTCGAAAAAAGAGTTAAGGATGGACTTTTAGTACTTGTTCTTTTAGTTGTTATATTTATAGCTAATTTGAACTTTTTGAGTTTGATTATTTGCTTTATAATTTCATATATAGTTTTTAAAAACGGTTATTCAAAATTAAAAAGTTATTATAAAAAACATTTACATGAAATAGATATGTTACTTCCATATTATTTAAAAAGTTTAGAAATTTTGATTCAACATTATACAGTACCAGTTGCACTTTCAAAAAGTATTGATCAAGCTCCACCAATTTTTAAAGATGGGCTTAGAGAATTAATTGGAAGTATTAATGCAGGTGATTCAACAATAGATCCATACATGGCGTTTGCTATAAGATATCCTGTAAGAGATTCTATGAGAATGATGAGACTTCTTTATAGATTGGGTCTTGGTAATCAAGAGAGAAAACAAGAACAGTTGATTATGTTTTCTAGAACTATTTCTAGTTTGCAATCAAAAAGTAGAGATATGAAATATAAAGAGCGTCTTGATAAGATGGAAAGAAAGACAATGGTTATGCTTTCAACTACTGGTGCAGGAGTCATGGTAATATTAGTTATAGCTATTTTACAGATGTTTGCTGCGGTATAAGTTTATTGAAAATAATATTATTGTAAAGTAAATTGTTAATATATGTAAATATGTATAAAATAATTTACTTTTCTTTTTATATTTTCTTGATAATTATTTAGGTTTAAAGTATAATAAATATTGTAATAATAAAATAGAGGAGGTAATTGAATGAAAGATGCAGTAGGTGAATTAAACATGACAGTTATCACTGTTATAGCTATAGCAGCAATCGCGGCTTTATTCTATGTATTCGTTTGGCCTATGATTCAAAGAGTAATAGTTCAACAAACTTGTAATACTTTAGGAACTGGTTATACAGCTACTAAGATGGAGGCGTCAGATACAACTTTATGTAATACTTCTAGTGATAGAACTGATTGTTGGGTATGTAAATGTGATCCATCAAAAGGTGACTGTAAGACTGATGTTAAAGCTGATTAAGTGAGTAGAAGGAGTCTGGTGTAAATGAAAGAGTCAATAGGTGGTACTTGGTTACTTGGATTTGTTTTAGTGTTTATTGTAATTTTTTCTGCTTATTTGGCTGTTTCTATAAATTACACTAAAGCTTTTAAAGTAAAAAATAGAATAATCAATATAATAGAGGAAAATGAAGGATATACTATGTATCAACAATCTATGGGTGGGCATGGTTATAATTTTGAAACTATGCCAGATGAACAGTTAATGAGTATTAATAGTACAGATGCAAAAATATTCTATTATTTAAAAGATATTGGATATTCTAGAGATAATGTGACAGAGCAAAATGCTGATAAGTGTTTTGATGGAGATTCTGATTCATACCGTGTTGGTGGATATTGTGTACAAAAAGTTTGTAGTGGTCAAGGAGCTTATTATAAGGTTATGAGTTTTATTAAGTTTCAACTTCCACTTATTAATTTTAAACTTATGATACCGATTAGTGGTGAAACAAAAACAATATTTCATACACAAGATAATGACTATTTTAAATGTCGTAGATTAGATAATTAAAGGAAGGTTTTTATGAATGTTATAATAGCAAATAAGTATAAAGAGATGTTAAGCGGTTTGGATATTGAAATAATTAAGTCTTTAGAAGGTGTTTATGATATAGACTATGTTATAAATGAATTTTCTAATTTCTATTTTGATAGAATGATTTTAGATATCACTGCTCTTAGAGATTATGAAAATATTGATACTTTACAAAAATTAAGTATTAGTTTAGATATGGGAAAAGTAATACTTTTGCTTGCAGATTCTGATGAAAGTTCTACTAGTGGATATTTATCTAAATTAATATCTATGGGAATTTATAATTTTACTAGAAATCTTGAAGGAGTTAAGTATTTATTACAGAATCCTAATAGTTATAGAGATGTCGCTCATATACATAATGTAAATGCTAGTAGTTCTTATATAGATGAGAGTTTATCTAATAAGACAAGAGTAATAGGAATTAAAAACCTTACGGATGGCGCAGGTGCTACGACGTTATGTTATATTATAAAAAAGCATTTAGAAGATAATTATAGCGTATGTGCTTTAGAGGTAGATAAGAGGGATTTCTTCTATTTTGATGAAAAAGAAATGTATTCTACTTCATCAATGGATTTACCTAAAGAGATTATGAAAAGAAGAGAATATAATATCATTTTGATAGATTTAAATAATTATAGTGATCCTGCTATATGTAACGATGTAATTTATTTAATTGAACCATCTATACTTAAATTAAATAAATTGATGAAGAGGGATAGAAGAGTATTTGAAAAACATGCAAATGATAAAATAGTTCTTAATAAGAGTAATATATCTCAAAGCGACTTAAATGTTTTTGAATATGAAGCTAAAGCTAAAATATTTTATAATATACCAGCTTTAGATGAGAGAAGAAATACAAATAGAGAAGTTAATGGATTTTTGTCTAAATTAGGTTTTGCTAAACAGAGTATTGGAGCAGACGATGATGATAGTGCAAAAAATAAATTACTTGGAATGTTTAAATTTTAGTGTAAATATAGTGTATTATGTTTGACATTGAAGCTAAGTTATATTAAAATTTAGTTATATAGAAGAAGGAGAGAAATTTATGAATTTAGGGAATATGTTTAGTTTTATGGAAACTGCTGAGGGATTATGTGGTACTTTAGCTCCTGTTTGGACAATATTTGGATATATAATTTTTGCGATTAAGGTCGTAGTACCATTGTTATTGATTGTTACTGGTATGATAGCGTTGGCTCAGGCAGTAATGAAACAAGATGAAAAAGACATAAAGAAAGCTCAAGGAATTTTGATTCAAAAGCTTATTGCAGCAGTACTTGTTTATTTAGTTATTACTATTACAGGAGTTGTAGTAGGATTAGTTATGGGTGGTAATGCTGATTGGAAAGGCTGCGCAAAATGTGCATTTCATCCATTTGATACTTCATGTGGAATAACTGGTGGATCAACTGGGGATACTAGCGATTACGGTCAAGGAACGCCTTCTGGTGGACAAGATCAAAATCCTGCTGGTGGTAATTAGTAATATATATTAAAAGTTGTAGGGATATCTTATAGCTTTTATTTTTATCTTATAATTTTAATTGATACAAATAAGTACTTTAATAAGTGCTTTTTTTATGTTATAATGTATTCAACTAATGAGGTGTTATATGAAAAAATCTTTTGTTATTGTTTTTATGTTTTTATTTAGTTTATTCGTCTTTTCTTTAGAGCTTAAAGCAGAATCTAAAACTTGTAAATACAAGAATCCTTTTGGAGAAGAAGATTTAATTTTAGTATTTACTGATACACCTTATGATTATTATTACTATTTAACTGGTAATCATGCTCCAAGAGAAGAAATAGCAAGTGGAATGTATATAGATCCTACTAAAAGCACTTTTAGTAAGTTTTATGTTGGTACACGTGCTCTTAGATCGCCACATACATATTATCAGTCTTCTGGTTCTGTAAATCTTTATAATGCTAATTGGATTTTTTCAAATTCTATGGTAGGTAATAAACTTTCAAGTGATGATTCATGTCCTTCGATTACATATAGTAAATATACTATAAATGATGGGGCTCCAACAGTTGTTTTGCATGCTGGTAGAGATAATGATTGTTCCAGTGGTTATGCTAGTTGTAGTGCTTTAGAATTAGTTCAGTCAGGCGAGGGAGAAACGGTAGGATCTTGTATTATACCTGTTACTTATAAAGATGTATCTCAAACTATAACTTTAACATCGTATACTGATGGCTCAGTTATGTATTCTTTTTCTTCAGGAGGTTCAGGAAAAGTTGATTTTGATGCTGAATATCCTATTTATTATTCTAATTCTTCTCAAAGTGGAAATATTATGACATCTACAATTATTTATATTAAAAAAGATGATTTTAAAAATTTAGTTAGTCTTAGCAACTCTAATGTTTTGACATGTATGAAACCAGTTGTTTGTTCTGAAACTTACAATCAATATAGAAAATCATTTTATTTATCTGACAATAGTTCGAATTGTCCAAAAGATGTTATGGGAAATCCAAATTATAATGATGTAGATATATCTGGTAGTGGAGATTCTAATATAAATTCGGGATCAAGTGGAGGAAGTAATGTTAGTAAACCAGGTACTAATGTAGGAACCTGTGTTTCATATATTGGTCTAGTAGGAGCAGGAGATAATATTGCATCATTTCTTGATAATATATGGGATATTATTAAAGTTGGAAGTGTTATTTTAGTTATAGTGTTTGGAATGTTTGATTTTTCTAAAGCTGTAGCTAATGATAAAGAAAAAGTACCAGAAGTAGTCAAAAAAATAGCTTTAAGACTTCTTTTATTAGTAGCTTTATTGTTATTGCCTACAATAATAGATGCGATTGGAAAGCTTGCTGGTGTTAATGATGTATTATGTGGAATTAAATAAATAGGGAGGTCTTATGAAATATAGATTACTAAAAAATGTTACTAGTATAATGGGCTTTTCTATTCCTATTATATCTGAATTATGTATATTTATAGATTGGGCTATATATGCGGTTGCTAGTATGGCCTTACAAACTTTTTATAAAATGGCAGAGATATCAGCTAATATGTTTAGTGCAACAGCTCAAAGTAATGCAGTTGCTACAATGGAAAGTATTTTGAGTAGAGTTATGGTACTTGCTGGAGTTTTTGCGTTGTTTAGATTAGGAATAATGTTAATAAATTATATGATATCTCCAGAAAATACTAAAAAACTAGGTCAAACTGGTACAGATTTTGTTAAAAGTGTTATTATTGCTGTTGTTTTGTTAGCAGCTAGTAAGACTATTTTTACTCAGTTAGGTAAGTTTCAATGGTTAGTTATAAATAATGATAAGCTTATACCAAAGTTGGTTTATGGAACTGACGAGAATCCAGTGACATATTCTGATAAGAAAGAAGCAGATATGTTTACTAATAAAGTTTGGTCAGTATTTTTTCAACCAAATAATAAAGCAACATCAGGTGGTAAACAATCTTGGGAAAAAGTGAGAAACGCAGATGCAAATATAGCGTCTATGATAGGTAGAAATTATAATGAATTTGATTATTATCCATTTATTTCTGGTTTAGTTGGAATGATGCTTGTATATTATTTTGTTATTTTTTCTGTAGAATTAGGTTCTAGAGTTATAAAATTAGTAGTGTTACAGGTTTTATCTCCTATTCCAATCATTATGTCAGTAGATCCTAGTCAAAAAAATAAATTAACTAATTTTTGGAAAGCATATTTTGCTATTTATATTCAAATTTTTGTAAGAGTATTAACATTATATATAGCATTTATAGTTTTAGATATGCTTCAAGAAGCTTTGAAGGAATTTGGTAGTGGCTTAATTGCATCTACTAGGTTAATGGCAGGAAATTTTGTTATAGATGTAATTATGGTATTTGCTGTTTTTCAAGCTGCTAAGGAATTACCTAAAGTTGTTGAAGATGCCTTAGGTCTTAAATTAGGACTTCAAACTAGTGGAAAAGGTGGTTTTGCTAATTTAGTAGGAGGATTGATTGGTGGTTCTGTTGGACTTATAGGAGGCGGAATTGCTGGAGCAGTAGGTGCTTATGGGGGAAGCTTAGGAACAAGAATAAGTGCTGGATTAGTAGGTGGTGTAACTGGATTATATCATGGTGCTAATGGGGGTAGTCGTGGAAAAGGCGTAGCAGATAGAGTTATGAAAGTAACTGGAGCTGTAAGAAAATCTAATGCATTAGGTGGTGCTATTAGGGCGACTGATGGAGCGTTTAATTATTTTAGAGGCGGAATAGAAAATGTATTTGGTGCGCAGAGAAGAGATCAAGCTACTTTGGAATCATATGACAAACAAATAAAAGAACAAGATGATTATAAGAAAATGTATGAAAGTAAAAATGAGGGAAGAAGAAAAGAAATTTCAGATAGAGAAAAACAAATTCAAATTATTAATAGAGGAGAGCAGTTAAGAAATAATATTTTAAATGTGGCTAATAATTCATTTGTTCAAGATCATGGAAGTTTGGAAGCTTTTATGTCAAGGGATGCTGAATTAAGTAGATTAAAAGAGACAATAAGAATTAATAATGAAAATGGTTTCTATTTACGAGATGATAATGAAGATTATAGACAATTAGATTTAGATAGAGTAACACAAAGACAGAGTCAGTTAACTAGTCAATATGAAGGAATGAAAGAAACATATTTTGAGAATTTATTTAATGGCTCTACAGCTTCACAGAATACGGATATTAGTACTGCTATGAATGAATATAATAATTATTTATCTGATAATGGATTACAAAATAGAGGAATTAGTTCTTATAGAGCTGTTCCAGGAGATATAAATTCTGTTAAGAGATTTGATCAAATTAGAGATTTAGATAAGTTAGAAGTTAGAAATTTAGAAGCTGATATTAATAAGTATCAGAAAGAAATTCAATTCTCTCAAACTAAATCTAATATGAGAGATGGTAGAAAGAAAGATATTGAAGCACAGAAAGAAAAATTTAAAAATGATCCAAGAACAAGAAGTCATGATAAAGATGTTAGAGCTACAGCACCTTTAGTGCCACCAAGACCAATAGGTGGACGACCACCTAGAGGACCTCACGGTCCTGGGCCAAGACCTTAGAAAGGAGAAAAGAATAAATGAGAAATGATATATATTTAATACCAGCTAATAGTAAAAAAGGGCAGTTAATATTTAATTTATTTAGAGGAATAGATTTAGCAATATTTGCACTAGGCTTAGGCTTATCTATAATATTCTTTATAGTATTGCAAGACTTCAATGATTTAGTTACTTCTCTTCTAAAAATATTACCTGCTTGTTTAGGGGGGTTCTTGGTAGTTCCTATTCCTAATTATCATAATGTTTTAGAATTTACAAAAGATATGTTTAAATTCTTCTTTAACAGAAGGGTATATAAATGGAAAGGATGGTGTGTTAGAAATGAGTACGGCGAAGATTAATAAAAAAAGTCAAAGATATGCTGAGAATTGGGTTCCTGTTAAATCAATCTTAAATGGTTGTATTCAGTTAGATGATGGAATGCAAGTTACAGGTGTTAAAATACAACCTAAAAATATATTTATAATGGATTATGATAGTCAGAAAAATGTCATTTATAATCTTAGAAATTTCTATAATACTTTAGATTATGAATTTTGGATTATATGTGCTGATAGACCTGTAGATATAAACATTTATTTAAGTCAACTCCAGCTTTTATATAATAATGTTACTACTCCAGTTATGAAAAAATTGATAATGCAAGATATAAATAAAGCTAATTTGTTTATGAGTAAAGAAATTGGCGTAGCTGATACAGAGTATTTTATATTATTTAGAGAGAAAAGACCTGAGATTATTCATAAAAGAATACAGAATATTATTAGTGGTTTGGCATCTTGTGGACTTAATTCTTCACAAACTAGTAATGATGATTTGCGAGTATTACTAGATGGTTTCTTCAATGATGGACGTAGAACTGAGTTTGGGACGGTGATTAGCGAATGAATTTAAAAAGTCAGTTAGCTCCTAAAGGGTTAGAATTTAGAGCTGGGGATATGGTTATTGGAGATAAATATTGTTGTTTTCTTACAATAATAAGTTATCCTAAAATGATTAATGAAGGGTATTTAGCTAATTTAACTCAATATTCTGGTATTAAGGTTATTATTAAACATATTCCTATACAATTTTCTGTTCTTAGTAAAATGCTTAATAAAGAAATTGCAGATATGAAAGTAAAATATCAAAGCGAACATGATAGAACTATGCAAGAAAAGATTAGACAAGATTATGAAAGTATAGAGAATTTTATAAGTATGCTTACAGCAACACAGGCTAGAATATTTGATTTTCAGATGCATATAATGGTTCTTGCTGATAGTCAGGAAGAATTAGAAAATAAGAAATTACAAGTTAAAAATTATTTGGATGCTATGGGAATGAGAGGAGTAGTATTAAGATTTGAGCAAGAAAAAATATTAAAATCTTGTTTACCGATATTCCCTTATAATGATTTGGAAGAGAGAATAGGTACACCGATTCCAAGTGTTACTATGTCAGCTATGTATCCTTTTGTATTTGATAGTATTAAGGATCCTGGGCTTTCATGTTTACTTGGTGTAGATTTCTCTGGTGGTATTATTCTTTTTAATCAATTTTTGTATCAAATTAAAAAAGAGTTTAATAGAAATAATGCAAATATTATTATGTTAGGTACTTCTGGTAGTGGTAAATCTACTGCTGCAAAACTTTTACTTAGAACTAATATTAGAAACGGTCATAAGATAGTTGCTATAGATCCAGAAGGAGAACTCGGTGATATGACTAGACTTTATGGTGGTGACTTTATAGATTTAGGACGTGGTGGAGAATTCGGTATGATAAATCCGCTTGAGGTAATTGTTGATACAGATGAAGAAGAGATTGCTCAAGGTCTTGGATATACTATTTTAACTAGAACTCTTCAAACTTTAAAGGCATTTATGAAATATTACAGTCCTGATATACCAGAAGATGTTTTAACTTTGTTTAGTGAAGTGGTACAAGATACTTATAAACGTTATAAGATAGATTATGATACTGATTTTAGTAAGTTTACAAGTGAGGATTATCCTACTTTTGATGATGTTTATGCTACTATTAAAGGTAGACTTATAAGTATGACAGAAAAGACACATGAAAGAGAAATAATGGAAAGACTTGAATTAAAAATTAGACCTCTTACTAAAGAGTTACGTTACTACTTTACTGGTCATACTACTGTACAACCTGATAGTGACTTTATTGTATTTAATATAAAAGAATTAATGAATAGTGATGTTAATATTAAAAATGCACTTTTCTTTAATATCTTAAAACATGCTTGGGGATTATGTCTTGATAAATCAACTAATACTGTTTTGATGGTTGATGAAGCACATACACTTTTAGCTGATAAGAATACACTTGGTGCTGAATTTTTGGCCCAAGTTCAAAGAAGAAGTCGTAAGTATAATACAGGTACTATTATAATAACGCAGCAACCTACAGATTTTGCTAGTCCTGAAGTAATCGTTCATGGTAAAGCAATATTTGATAATGCAGCTTATTATTTAGTAATGGGACTTAAAAAACAGGCAGTAGAAGATTTAAGTAGATTAGTTGATCTTAATGATCAAGAAATGGATTCTATTAAAAGATATAATCAAGGAGAAGCTCTCTTTATATGTGGTAGTAGAAGAATGAGAATTAATGTTATAGTTACTCAGGAGGAATTAGATTCTTTTGGAAGTGGTGGAGGACTATAAGCCAAAAAATGGTGGTGTAGATGGAGAACGAGAATAAAAATAATGTTAATCCACATGACAAACAAAAAGAAAATATTAAAGATGTGGTTAAAACAAATAAGAATCGTACTCATAATGAGGCAACATTTGGTTCACAGAATTATTCTGTGAATCGTTTTGGCGTTCAGAGAAATAATAAAGATATAGATGAAGATAAAAGTAATATAAGAAAGAAAATAGATGCTACTAAGGCAAAAAACTTGCAAGAAAGTGGAAATGCTCAGTATATCCCTAATGCTGGAGAGTCTTTGAATAGTGATTATGATAATTCGTATGTTACTGATGACGAAAAAGATCCAATAGCAAAAGCGGTGGATGGTGCTTCCAAGATTGGAAATACAGCTAATAGTTTAAAAACAGGTGTAGATAAAACCGTAGAAGGTGCATCAAAACTTTATGATAAATTTAAAGAGAAGGCAGGAGAAAAAAGTTTAGAGACAATTGGTGGAGGACTTAAACCAGGAGGAAAAAATACTTTAAAAGGACTAGAGTCAGCTAGTAAGTTAGCGACAGATGGTGTTAAAGGTGCTACTAAAGCGGTACAAGCAGGTGCTAAAGCGGCTGAGACAGTAGGTAAAGCTATTATTGATGTTGTGTCAAAAGCAATCGCGTTTTTAGTTTCTGCTTTTGGTTTACCTACAATTATAATTACTGGATTAATAGCTTTAATAATTTTTATAATAGTAATTATTCAAATTATGATAAGTGGTTATGGGCAAAAATTTGGAATTGATAGTACTAATATTGAGGAAGTTCTTAGAAATGAAGAATATATGGAAGGTCTTTCTAGAGAAGAAATAGAAGATATTTTGAATGAAGCTGAGACCTGTAAACTTAGATGGTGGGATTATATTAGAAACTTTTTTGGTATGCCAGATTTAGAAAATCCTTGTGTAATTAGAAATATAATAAAAAAAGAAATAGAAGATAGAGAGAAAAATGGAGATAGTCAAACTAGACATAGTCATAGTGTTAGAGTTAAGACGGAAGATGAAATAGCACCTGGATATTTATTTGCAACACTTTATTATGCTTTTGATACTCAAAATTATGATGAAAATGGAGACTTGTATATTCCAGTAGTTACTTCTGGTCATACTAATTATAATGATGATGGTGAAATAATTGATACTGTAGTCATATCAGATGTCGATGCTATTACTACATTACTTAATACTAAGAAACCTAATACTTGTAAAAGTGTTGATATAAATGGTAATCCAAGTGACTGTGAACCAATTTATGAAATGGAAGATATAATGAAACTTTTAGATAATTATATTTTCTTTGAAGATCATCATAATGATGATGCTAATCATGGATCTGGCCCATATTCTTATAAAGGGTACAAATATGGAAAACCTTATTGGCTTTATCAATATATAATAGTTTATTATGATGAAAATGATAATCCAGTTTGGGATTGGGCTTGTGTACAACAGACTCCAGAAACTTTTTACACTGATGCTGAGAAGTTTAAATTATATCTTAGATATGGTGAAGATGTAATGGATGCTTATGAAAATGATAAAAACTGGAATTTACAATGGCAAAAAACCGATGATGTTTGTAAGAGTTGGAGTGGTTGGACTAAGTGGGCTAACGGAGATATTGAAGAGTTTGGAAGTGTAAGTTTAGAACCACCTCCTTCTATGAGTAAATATAATACTAAAGCTGATCCAGATAGCGAGGGGGATGATGGTGCTAAGATAACTATTGACAGTGGTACTTATGGATATGATAGTGGATTTATTTATAAGACTTTTCCTAGGTATGATGAAAACTTTATAACTGTTCCAAGAGATTATGATTATAAAATAGATAAAGAAATTGAAAAAATTATTCAAACTATTGATTCAAGACAAGATTATACTAATTATGTTTTAGGTTATGATAGTACAGTTTCTAAGTATATTTCAGGTATTGGAAATGGGTCATATAATTTTAATGCGGGCGCTAATTGTACTTTTGATATTGGAGGCGCAGAAGTAAGTGATATTAAAGTAAGGCTTAAACATGCTAGAAAAAATGATGCTATTCCTAGTGAATTAGCAGGAAAACCTATAGAAGGACAAGAATTAGTTGATTTTGAAAAATATATAATGGGTGTTGTTTATGCAGAGAGTGGAAATAGTTCACCTGAAGCT
Source organism: uncultured Bacillota bacterium (assembly GCA_947650795.1). Taxonomy (GTDB): domain Bacteria; phylum Bacillota_I; class Bacilli_A; order RF39; family UBA660; genus MGBC139354. The sequence continues at coordinate 25,748 of CANSWR010000005.1, forward strand.
TTGAAAGCACAAGCAATCGCAGCAGCAAGTTATGTTTTAAGTTCTTATAAAATTGTTAATGAAAATGGAGTTAATATAATTGAAATATCTAATAGTACATTTGAACAAACTTATTGTGATCCAGATAAAGGATGTTATACATGTTTAGATTCAAATTATAGTCAAAATCACATAGTAACTCTTTTAACACAAGGTACTGTTCCAGCTGGAGCTAAATGTAATTCTAATCCTAGAGGACCTCTTTCAAGTGATTCTCCTATAAGAAGTGCAGTTAAAGCTGTTAGTGGTCAAGTTTTAAAAGATTCTAATGGTAATATTATTAGAACAGGTTATGGTCAAAGTGAACAAAATAAGTGGAATGATTTAGCAAATAGTGGAATGGATTATGTAGAAATAATTAGAGATACTTATGGTTCACAATATCAATTGAGTGATCCAAATTGTACTTATGGCGTCACTGGAGAATGGTCAGAATGGAAACAATGGAGTGACCCATGGAAGAATATTATTATTGGTGGTGGAAGTACTGTAGGCAAGATAGGATGTTACATGACTTGTCATGCTATGGTAATAGCGCAGGGAGCTAAAAATATACTTATTCCTAACTTTAATCCTGGAACTTTTGCAGAGTATTTAAAAGCTAATGGAGGCTTTGATTCAGGTGGTAATTTATATTCTTCTAAAGCGCTTGATTTAGCAGTAGGTGCAGGTAACTGGGAAGAAAAACCTATTTATTTGCGGGGATCTATGGATGTTAAAGCAGGAATGATAGCAAGTCTATTAGAAGAAGGATATCAAGTAATTTTAAGAGTAAAATCTCCAGCAAGTAATTCTATTAATGGACAGGGAGATCAACATTATGTTGTAGTTACTGGTGTAAGTGGAAGTGAAATTTATATAGCTGATCCAGGTTATAATGTGAATAAAATTTCAGATAAGTATATAAATGAAGGATTAACTTGGGCGAAAGGAATAAAATTTAAGTGATGAAAAAAAGTGATAAAACATTTGAAATAGGGGTTATTATAGTTATGGTTTCTGTATCTTTTGTTATACTTGGTATATATTTGATTGTAAATTTTATTAATTCGAAGAAAACTTATACACTTTTTATGAGACCTTATCAAATACTTGAATGTAAAAAGTGGAAATGTGAAGATAAGTCTGATAAGTTATTTGAATATAATAATAAACCTTATAAAATTTATACTAATGGAGAATATTTTGGTCTTTATGATTTGTATTATAATAAAGCAAATTTAAAATATTATGTTTTTGACCAAGGAAGTAAGAATTTATATAATAATACAGATTTACTTTTTGCTTATAATGGAAAAGCAAGTATTAGTCAAAAAAGATTAATGGAAATTACACCAAGTTCTAATGACTTAAATGCTATTAAATCAAAGGTGTCATTTGATTTTCCTGTAGATTCTATATTTAGTAGAGGGGTTAAAATGGATTATGATAGTGATGATGAAGAAGAAACTTTGATTTATATTCATGATGAAAATCAGTTAGAAGGAGATAATATTTATTTTACAGTTCTTGCTTATATTGATGGGAATAATATTAAGATACTTCATGAAGATAGTTCTGATAATCCTTATGATATAGCATATGATTATGTTTCTAATGTTATAGATATTTTTGATGATGGCAAGTATGAGTTTATAAATCTTAGGAGTTATTCTGATATGTTAGGAAGTTGTAATGTTATTTATAGACTAAAAGGTAAAAAATTTGTTCAAGTAAATGAGTGTAAAATAGTTGAAAATAGAGGGTAGCATGCGTTATCCTTTTTTCAATTAATTATTAGTAGTATTTTTTTATTTTTTTTGATATAATTTGTGTTAGTGGAGGTTGTAATTCATGGAAAAACCTAAATTGAAATTTACGGCAAAACCTAAAGATGCAATCATTTTTTTAATATTTTGCATATTTTTATTGTATCTTGTAGCAATTGGTGTTTTAAATTTATATTATTTGGCAAATAAAAATACATTGTGGGGACTTAATCCATTTCCAGCTTTTGGTAAGAAATTTTTAGTTTCAACACTGTTTTTGTATTTGTGTGCATTAATAGCATTGTTTATGAGTTCTTCTGGATATTTTTTTGACAGAGAAAAAGGATTTGGATTTGGAAAGAAGAAAGATAAAGATGAAGCTGGATGGTCTCGTTGGATGAAAGATGATGAGATGAAGAAAGCTTATAATGTTAAGAAGATTAAGTTAATGGATGAAGATTATGAGCATTCTGGTATTCCAATTATAATAAATGAAAAAGAGGCATATGTAGATGATGGAGAAAATCATAGTCTTATTATAGGTGCTTCTGGTTCAGGTAAAACTTGGACAATTATAGATCCGCTTGTTAAGATTTTAGGTAAGGGTGGAGAAAGTATGGTCATAACAGACCCTAAGGGGGAGATTTATGAACATAATGCTAATCTACTTAAAGAACGTGGTTATAAGGTTGTTTTAGTAAATTTCCGTGATCCTGAAATGGGAAGTGCATGGAATCCATTAAGTTTACCTTATAGATATTATAAAGATGGTAAAGAAGATAAAGCAATGGAGCTTTTAGAAGACTTGGGTCTTAATATTCTAGTTGACGCTAATAATCAAGATCCATTTTGGCAAAAAAGTGCAGCGGATTATTTTACTGGTCTTGCTTTAGGTCTTTTTGAAGACGCTAAGAGTGAGGATGAAGTTAACTTAAATAGTATAAATGCAATGAGTACTTTTGGTGAAGAGAGAAGAGGCGCTAGTAAATATGATAAAGAGTACTTTAAGATTAAAGGTGAACTTAGTAGTGCGTATATAAGTGCAGCTGCTACAATTACTGCTCCTGCTGATACTAAAGGTGGTATTACTTCTACTTTTAGGCAAAAAATAAGAATATTTTCTTCTCGTATTAAGTTAGCAGAGATGTTAAGTTATACTGATTTTGATGTTAGACAAATTGGACGTGAAAAAACAGCTGTATTTCTTAAAATACACGATGAAAAAACTACTTATCATGCTCTTGCGACTATTTTTGTTAAGCAAGTTTATGAATGTTTAATAGATGAGGCACAAAAAGAAGAGAATTTAAAGTTAAAGATTAGAACTAATTTTATATTAGATGAATTTGCTAATATGCCAGCATTAAAAGATGTAGAGTCTATGATTACTGCATCTCGTTCAAGAAATATGAGATTTAATTTTGTTATTCAAAACTTTAGTCAATTAAATAAAGTTTATGGAAAAGAAGTATCAGAGACTATTAAAGGTAACTGTGGTAATATGTTTTATCTTATTACTACTGAGTATACTGCTCTTGAAGAGATTAGTAAGCTTTTAGGAGATATAAAACCTAAAAAACCTAAAGATGGTGAACCACAACCTCCTATAAGACCTTTAGCTACTGTAAGTGATTTACAACAAATGAAACAGTTTGAGATGATTATTAAAAGATGGAGAAATCAACCTTATAAGACTAAACATACACCTAGTTTTAAAATAACTAAAGCAGGTGGATGGGGATATGAAGAGAAAATGGCTAATTATATTAAAAGAGAAGAAAGACCTATTAAAACTTTTGATATGAAAGCTTTTGTGGATGAAAAGTTAAAAGATAGTCCTATGGGAGGTATTCCTGGTATGGGTGCTAATCCGTTTATGCCATCTTTTGGAGGCCCTCAAGCTGGTAGGACACCAATGGGTGGTAATCCATTTGGGGCAGGTGCTCCTAGTCCGTTTGGTGTTCCAGGAAATATGCCTTTAAATCCTGGTATGGGAGGTGTTAATCCTAGTTCTAATGTTGATGATTTAGTGAAAAAGATAGACGCTCAGATTGCTAAGTTAGAGGAAGAGGAAAGACTTGAGAAAGAAAAATTGAAAGAACAAGGAGCTAAACCGCCAGTAGAAGGTAGTAATGATTTTGAAAAGTTAATTAATAAAAAATATGAGGATTTTAAAAATAGTGGTAATCTAATTGATTCTCAAAATAGTTTGCCAGTAGGGAAAATTTCTGGTGGTATGCCTTTAAATCCTAGTATGGGAGGTATTAATCCTAATTCAAATGTGAATCCTGGAATTATGGGAGGTATGCCAAGCAATCCTGATAAAATGGGTATGCCAAATCCTTCTATTAATGTAGATGATTTAATTAAGAAAATAGACGCCCAAATTGCTAAGTTAGAACAAGAAGAAGAGGAAGAGAGAAAAGCTAAGGAAGCTGCTTTAAGTAAACCAGAAAAGGTAGAAAAAGATCCAGAAGATTTAAGTGATTTCTTTAATTTTGTTAATAGTTTAAATAAAAATGATAATGTAATTAATAGTAATGAAAAGGTTGATAATACATCAGATTTGTTTAAAAATATGAATGATATAAATAATATTAGACCTGCAAATAAAATTAATGAAATTAATAATATAAATGATATTAAACCTGTAACTAAAATTAATGAAATAAATGATAAAAAATCTATGATTAATCCAGATGTTACTAGTATAAATTCTAATGTTAATCCTAATATTAAGGAAGCTACTATTGTAAAAGAAAAACCACAAGAAAGAAAAGAGGAGTTGTCTTCTATGGATAAATTAAAGTTTAGTACTCCATTTGGAAATAATATTGATAGTCTTATGCAAACTAATAGTGAAAAAGTTAACTTTAATGAAAGTAATAATATTATTAAAGAAAATAAAGAGTTAAAAGAAGAAATTAGAAATGAAGAGATTGAAAAACCTAAAATTAATGTAGATGCTGATAGTATTATAATTAATCAAAATGTTACTGATGATCAATTTTTTGATGATTTCTTTGGGGATGATTAAGATCTTAAATGATCTTTTTCTTTTAGTTGCATTTAGTAAAAGTATTCATAAAATATAATGGGTGAAATTATGAATAATGGTATAAATTTTAAAAGAGGTGCAAAAATAATAGATATACAGGATAAATACAATTATCAGTTATATCATGTTCCAGGTGCTGTTAATATTCCTTATGATGAATTAATGAATAATTATAGAAATTATCTTAATAAAAATGAAACATATTATATTTATTGTAAGAGTGGTAAGTTAAGCAAGCGAGTAGTTATGGTTCTTAGTTATTTAGGGTATAGTGTTGTTAGTCTTGAAAAATAATATTTAAGCTTTATAATATTAGTAGGAGAAATTTTTATGGAAATATTTGAAACAATTAACCAATTTATAGATAATTTAATTAATGTTCTTGGTAGTGCAGGTGCTATACTTGGTTGTTTATTTATTTTAGTTGAGAGTATATTGCCTGTTTTACCTTTATCTGTGTTTATTACTCTTAATTTTATGACTTTTGGAAATTTATTAGGCTTTATTATTTCATGGGTTTGTACTATTATGGGTTGTATGCTTTCGTTTTATATTTTTAAAAATGGACTTTCAATAAGACTTTATAATAAATTTAAGAATAATAAGAAATTAGTTAAAGTTATGAGTAGTATAGAAAAAATGAGTTTTAGAAAATTAGTTGTTTTAATTGCTATTCCTTTTACTCCTGCTTTTCTTGTTAATATAGCTGCTGGAATTTCTAGAATAGATACTAAGAAATTTTTTTGGGCTATTGTTATTGGCAAGATCTCTTTAGTTTATTTCTGGGGTTATATAGGTGTAAGTTTAATAGACAGTATTAGTAATCCTATAATTCTTGTAAAAGTTTTTAGTATTGTGATTTTAATGTATGCTATTAGTTTTGTTTTTAGTAAAAAAACTAATGTTAGATAAAATATTTCTAATGTATATTAGGAATTTTTTATTTGATGTTTGACTTGTAAACTTATAGTAGAAGGTAAAATAAAATGGAGTATGTAATAATAAGTTTGATAGTTATTTTAAGAATGGAAGTGAACTTATAAAGTAAGAATAATGGTAATGATTTAGAAAAAAATGTTTATTTTGTAATAATTGTGGTATGAAAGTAGTACAAAATTTTGATAATAATAAAAATCAGATTAAAAATAAATTAGTGATTGTTGCTTTATTAATGTTAATTTTTCCTCTCTTTTTTTCTTTTTTTCATTTTAAATATAATTGGATTTCTAATACAATATTTTATTGTTTTAGTTTAGGGAGTATTATATGTTATTTAGTAATACTTTTATTATGTAAAATTTTTTTTGATAAGAATAAATCTTTTGATAATATTAGTAATATCTTGAGAATAATTGTATCTATTCTAACACCAAACTACTGATTTAATTGAAATTGAACACTTACAATTCGCTAAAAAATTAATAAGTGATAATAATTTGTATTGTATAATTTTTTTATCATGTATTTATATAGAATATAATCAAAAGTTTTTAATAAATTATTTTATAAAATACAAAGATACTTATTTATTAGTTGATTTTCTAAATGCTTGTAATGATTTTTGGAAAAGATTAGATCAACATTATATTGTTGATATTATATTATCAATAAATGATAAAAAATATGTTAAAAATTTATTAGATACGAGATGCTTATACTTTTTAACTTATAAGAATGAAAGAAAAAGATTAGAAAATTTTATTAAATGATGAGGTTGCAATGAAATTATTTCATTATAGCCATTATAGAATAGATAAAAATTTAGTTTGTTTGTATAAAATTGTTATTTATGCTAAAATTGTTTTTAGTAGGTGATTGTAATGGAGATTTTAATTATTGTTTTGTTAGTTGTTTTGATTCTTTTAGTTGTTTATGCAATTTCTAAGATAAAGCGTGTTGATGAGTCTGATATTACTTTGAAACTTTCAAAGATTGAAACTGATATAGTTAAGGAAATAGGAGATTTTAAGCTAGATTTTTCAAGAGTTCTTACAAATGACTTTAATGAAATGAATGATAGAATAGAGTCAAGACTTAATAAAATAGATAATAGGGTAAATGAAAGATTAGATCAGAATTTTGATAAGACTAATAAAACTTTCCAAAGTGTTTTAGAGAGACTTGCTAGAATAGATGAAGCTCAGAAAAAAATTGACAGTTTGTCAAATGATATTGTAAGTTTACAAACAGTACTTACAGATAAAAAGAGTAGAGGTATCTTTGGAGAAGTTAATTTGAATCAAATACTTTCAAGTGTATTTGGGGAGAAAAATGATAAGATTTATAAGATACAACATAGTCTTAGTAGTGGGGTTATAGTAGATGCTATAGTGTTTGCACCTTCTCCTTTAGGAAATGTTTGTATTGATAGTAAATTTCCATTAGAAAATTATAGATACATGTTAGAGAGAGGTGTTTCTGATGAGGAGAGAAAGAAACGAGAAAAGTTATTTGAATTAGATGTTAAGAAGCATATTGATGCGATTTCTAATAAGTATATTATTAATGGAGAGACTAGCATGCAAGCTATTATGTTTTTGCCTGCTGAAGCAATTTTTGCAGAGATTAACGCATATCATTCTAGTTTAATTAATTATGCCTATGAAAAGCAAGTGTATATTGCAAGTCCAACTACGCTTATGTCTCTTTTGACTATAATACAGGCAATTTTAGTTGGAATGGAAAGAGATAAATATGCTAATGTTATACATACTGAACTTAATAAGCTTGGAGAAGAATTCATGAGATATAAAGATAGATGGGATAAACTAAGTAGTCATATTGAAACTGTTAGTAAAGATGTTAGAGATATTCATATTACTACTGATAAAATAACAAAGAGATTTGATTCAATAAGTAATGTTAATATTCAAAATAAAGTAGAAACTGATACGAGAGAATTAGTGGGTGAGTAATTATTTATTCACTTTTATTTTGAACTTTTACGTAAAGTGTATGTTAATTAATAGTTAATTGATACTTGTTTAACTTTATGTTAGACTATATATAGAAGAATAAGGTGGTTGGAATGAATTCGAATTATGAGGCGGTTTCTAGTCTTATAGAGCTTTTAGTTAAAAAAGCTGGTTTTGATTTAACTAATGATTATAGTGAAATTGAATTAAAAAAGACTAGAGATACTATTGAAACACTTTTAAATAAAAAAACTACTGCTGGTAATAAGAAAGCTGTTGCACAGATAATTGATGATCTTAAGGTTAGAGAGTCTAACTGGGAAAATAATGCAGAGATAGTAGGTAAGGAATTACTTAAAGCTTATAAAGAAGGTAAAAGTTATGAAAGTGTTAGAGATAAAATAGATTTTTTAGGTAAGTTAGCTTTAGAGGGAACTGCTTCTATAAGTGTTGGTTCTGTTTATGATAAACTTAAAACAATAGAAAATGAATATAATGACTTGATGGAAAAAATTAATACTTTTGATTATAGTAATAAAGAAGAAAGAGAGATGGATGAGCGGTATAAAACTTATCTGGAAAATAAAATAGTTTCTTTAGATAGTGAGATTAATTCTTTAGATAATGAGCTTGATAGTTTAAGAGAAGTTGAAATTAAAGATGAATCTATTGTAAGTGAATTAAAAGAATATTTATTAAAGTTAAGCAGTGATAAAGAAAGAATAAATAAAGCGTCAAGTATGGCAATGAATAGTGATGTTGCTTTTGATATATGGGAACGCTTGGAGAAAGCTAAAACTGCTACTAAAGAAAAACTTTTTAAATCTCAAGAGTTACTTAAAAGAACTGAGGACATGCTAGAGGATGTTAAGAATACTAGAAATGGTATTAATGACAGAAAAATGGCACTTAATGCTGAGAAAACTAGATGTACTAATAAATTAAATACTATAACAAATAAATTATCTGATGGTAAGTATGAGAATTCTCCAGAGAGAATGATAGATATCAATAATAGTGAGATTATGAAACTTGAGATTAACAACTTGTCTAATAAGAAAGATGTAGTATATGTAGATGCTAATAAAGTTAAGGAAGAGTTAATTAGAGAGTGGACAAATGTAAAACAACCATCAAGAGTGTCAAGTACTGTAAAAGTTGAAAAGACTATTCCAACTGTAAAAAAAGAGGAATTAGTAGTTGAACATAAAAGTAAATTAGATAAAATTGAAGAAGATTTGAAAGAGATAATTGACAAATCTCAAATAATTCGAGATAATATAGTAGATAATACTTCTCATACTAGTGTAAGTGTGTCAAATGAGATGGATGTTCAGAAGCCAGTAGTTGAAACTATAGTGTCAAGTCCTATAGAAATTAAAACTGATGAACCTGAAATTTTAGAGGTTATTGAAGATATAGCTGGTGAAGTGACAACTGAAAGTGTAGAAGAAGTAAAGCAAGAGAAAAAGAATAAAATTGAATTGGATTGGTGATGAGAAATGAATTACAGAGCATTAGAGGACTTAATAGGAATATTAGTCAAGAAAGCAGGTAGCAAGTTAAGTAATCTTGCAGTAGAGGAAGATATAGACTTCTTAAAGGAAAGAGAAGCATATTTATTAGGAGAGATATCTACACTTAAATCAAAGTTAGAAGCTAATGAATATGTTAATAATTATGATCGTCAAAGAGACGAAGAAGAAAATAAGTATTTGTCTGAGTCTTTAAATTCTCTTAATAATAGTTTAGCTGATTTAGATGCTAAGTTAAGTGATAAGAGTATTAAGATGGGTCCTAAGCGCAAGCTTATGGGAGAAAAGACTTTACTTCTTAATGAAATAACTGAAGTAAAGGAACTTTTAGAACTATCTAATTTGAAACTTCAAAATAAAGCATATTTTGATGAAAGTTCTAGGTCTAAAGATGAAGTTACTCTTGCTGTCTTAGAACAAGAACTAGTTGAAGTTAGAAAAAGTTTAGAAGAAAAGAATATTAATCCAGTATTAATAGGACACAGATTATTAGAAGCTTTTAAAGATGATAAACCATTTTCAACAGTAAGTGAAATGTTTGAAATTTTAACTAGTAAAGCTCGCAATGAATATGAGAGAACTACTAAAGAAGTTAAGGATAGTAATATATTTGAATTGATGGATAAATATACTACTATGAAAAGAGATTCTTCATCTAGTTTAGAAGCTAATAATTATTCAAGTGATGTTATTAGACAAGGATTATTTGAAAAAGAAAAATATCATAATAGTAGAATAGAGACATTTAAGTCAACTTTAGAAGGAATAGAAAAGAGAAAAGCAGAGCTTAATACTTTGATAGATGAGTCTAAAAAGTTATATGAGAATGTTCATAAAGAAAGACAAGCTAAAGAAGATAAGTTGAATTCTTTAGTAAATGTATTATATAACGAATTAAATCTTGTAGTTGAAGAAGAGAGTTATAAGAAGACTGTTAACGATTTAAGAAACGAGATTGCAGATGATAAATATTTAGAAAATAAATATGATAATGATGTTCAAAGTTTTAAAGATGAAGTTAAGAATTTAGATATAAATTATTCTAATGTGAATGCTGAAATTTCTCGTGAAGAGAGAAGTTTAGAGATTATTCATGATAAACTAAGCGCTAATGCAGTAGATAGTTTAGCTAAATTTGAAGATAAAGTTAATTTCTTAGTTTATTCTAATAGAATTGATAGTTTAGTTAATGAACAACAATATTTATATGTTAATGTTGATGTTATTAAAGATGAAATCATAAGTATATGGAATAAAGGAGAAGAGGGTCCTAATTCAGGGTCTAGAAGTTCTAATACAGTTAAATTTGGAAAGAATAATCCGGTTGTAGAAGATATAGATATTGAAGAAGAGCCTGAAATTGATGAGGAATCAGTTTTAAATGAAGTAACTTCTATGTATGATGAAGTTCCAGAGACTCCAGCAGTAACTGAAACTCCACAAATGCCAAGTATGGATGATGATGATGAACCAGTAGAAGTAATAGATTATTTAGAATAAGTTATAGACTTTCATGAATGTGTTTCATGGAAGTTTTTATATGTATTTAAGTAAAGACAAAATAAAAGATATGAATTTTCTCATATCTAAAATATTTTACATAAATATTAAAATAGTTATACCTAATAGAAGCGTGTAAATGCTAAAGTATTTAAGGTTTCCATTTTTCACTACACCCATAAACCATCTTAATGTAAAGAATGAAACAACAAATGAAGCAATAAATCCTAATCCGTATGGGAGTATAAGATCATGTATATTATTCATTTCTAATAAGTCTCTAAATCCTAATAAAGTTGTGCCTAAACTTACAGGTATATATAGCATAAATGAATATTTTAATGCTGATTTACTATCTAAGTTTCTAAATAATCCACCTATAAGTGTCGATCCACTTCTACTTATTCCAGGAATAACTGCTATTATTTGTGTTAGTCCAATTACAATACTGTCTAATATACTTAAATCTTTATCTGTCTTTTTTCCTTTTATATTTCTTACTAAAAATAAGAATAATGAAGTTATTAAAAATGCTATACCAATTATTTTAACGTTGTTTAGTTTGTTTTCTATTATGTCCTTACAAGTAAATCCAACTATTCCTATTGGAATTGAACCTAGCACTATAAGCCAACAATATTTAAAATCATTTTTTGTTTCTTCTGTTTTATTTTTAAAATATAGGAAGAAATTTTTAATTAGTCTCATTATGTCATCTTTATATATTAACAGTATAGCTAATAAACTTCCAAAGTTGACAATTATTTCAAAGTTTAAATCAGTAGTACCTAAGTCCATTATTTTTTTTAAAATAAATACGTGTCCACTTGAAGAAATTGGCAATGGTTCTGTAAGTCCTTGTATTATTCCTAAGAATATGTATTTTATTATTTCTATCATTTATTATCACCTATATAATTATATAATAAAAATCAAATAAAATAAATAATATTATTTAGAGGGGTATTATGTTATTTAGATTGATACTTTATTTAAGTGGTATTATGTTTTGTAGTTTTGGAGTTGTTTTTATAGTTATTTATTTGAATTTATTAAATATGGGGTATAATTTTATGGAATATGTACATTTTATAATTGTTAAGCCAGAGTGTCTTATAATTTTTATAGGTATGTTCAATATATTTTTAGCTTTGAAAAGGAAGGGGAATAAAAATGGTTTACGTATATGATACGTTAGTTAATTTAAATGAGGAGTTATTAGATTTTTATGATTGGGATGAAATTGATAATTATGTTCATATAAGAAGAATTCCATTATTTAAAATAAACGAGTTAGATTATTATGATTTTGTTACTAAAAAAATTAGATTAGTAGAAGAAGAATTATTGAGAATTAATGACAAAACACAAATTTTTTCAAATAGAGGTATAGATAATATTAAATATGCTTTAGTAGTTACTGATGGAAGTGGTGCGCTTGTTTTAGAATTTAATGATAAAGGATATGTAATAAGAAAAAGTAAGTTTATAATTAATGAGGAAATGGAAATTTTAGGAATAGCAAAAGAAATAAAAGAAGAAAAGATTAAGTATAATGTTATTTCTAAAAAAATAGATAGGAATAGTATGATAAGAAGTGAAAAGAAAATTTTAGCTGAAATTTTGGAAGAACTTGATACTATTAAAGATGATAGTGAAAAAATAGATTATTTGTATTATGAATGGTTTGATACAAATGATGGAGATGATAAGTATATTACATTAATTAAAGATTTGAAGAATAAATTTACAGACAAACATATGAATTTTTTAGAACTTCTTAATTTATTAACTATAAAAAATAATGTATAATTAGTAAATTTTAGTAAATTATAATATTAGGAGGCAGATATGAGGAAATTTATTTTAATAGTTTCTATGGCATTTTTATTAGTTGGTTGTTCTTTATCAAATACACCTTCTAAAAGAGTTGAAGATGTATTAAAAAAGTATCAGACATTAGATAATGGAGTTATTGATAATTTAGAATTAATTACAGAAGGTATGGAAGATTTAAAGGATTCTAAAGATAAAGAAAAATATATTAAGATTATGAAAAATCAATATTCTGAATTAAAATATACTATAAAAGATGAAAGAATAGAAGGCGATGAAGCTACAGTAACAGTTGATATTTCTGTTTATGATTATTATAAGATACAAAAAGATGCTAAAGAATATGCAGATAGTCATCCAGATGAATTTATGAGTGATGATGAATATGATGAATCTAAGTTTTTAAATTATAAACTTGATAAAATGAAAGATGCTAGTGAAAGAGTAGAATATACTTTAGATATTAAATTATTAAAAGAGAATGATAAATGGGAAGTAATGGAATTTGATAAGGATACTTTAGAGAAAATTCATGGAACTTATAATTATAAGAGAGATTAGTAAAAACTTGTATTAATAAGGTACTATTTTTAAATGAATAGTACCTTTTTCTTTCGTAATAATAAATTAACTAAGTATTCAAATAAAAAATACTAGCATTTTGTGCATAACTTTAGTACAATTAGTACTAGGGGGAACAGTATGACTAATAAAGATATTAAGAAGAAAACTATTTTTAGTGAATGGCAAATAAATATGATTAATATTTTTGCTCTTATAATTTCGTATATTATTATGGGACTTCTTTTAAATTATAATAGTAATCTTTTTGGAGTTTATACAAGAACTATTATTATTTCTTTAGTTAGTTTTGGAATTTTTGGTCTTTTAACAGAAATTAGAAGAATAAATTGTTTGTATGGAATTAGAGGCCTTGCTGAGGAAGTTATAGGAATTTTTATGTTTTTAGTTTATAATTTTACTGATGAGTTTTTAAGTCCAGTAGGGCAGGGGAAGTTTGCTTCATTTGCATATGATGTGTTGTTATGTATTTCTTTATTTATTGTTCTTTTTTGTATAGTTAGAGGATTTATTAAAATTTTTTGGTCTACATATATTAGTTATAGTAGAAAGTTTAAAAGTAAAAGAAAAGACATACTTGTTACAAGAATTTTGTTCTCATTGGTTGAGTGTATAGGTGTTTTACTTATTTATATCTTATTATATAGAATTTTATTTTGATTTTAGGAGGAATAATGCAAAAGAGATTATATAAAATAGAAGAAGGAAAAATAATAGATGGTGTATGTGGAGGTATAGCTGAATATTTCAATTTAGATCCTACCTTTGTTAGAATTTTGTGGATTATATTTGCCTGTAGTGTAGGTAGTGGTGTAGTAGCATATATTATTTGTATGTTAATAATGCCAAAGAAAAGTGATGTTATAAAAGGACCTAAAAGAGTAAATTAAATTTAAGTCTTTTTTTTTCTTTTTTTCATATAATATCAATGAAATGAAAAAGATAATTATAATAGTATTTACAATTTTTATTAGTGTATGTAGTATTCAAAGACTTTCTGCCATAGAGAGTTATGTTATTATGGATAGTGAAAGTTTACGTGTTCTTGGTGATAAGAATATGGATAAAAAGATGCTTATTGCCAGTACAACTAAGATTATGACAGCTATTGTCGCTTTAGAAAATTCTGAGACTACTAAGCTTATATGTGCAGGTGATGAGATATCTAAAGTTTATGGGTCAATGATATATGTTGATAAGGGAGAGTGTATGACTCTTTATGATTATTTAGTTGGGTTAATGCTTAGAAGTGGGAATGATGCAGCCATGGTTATAGCTGAGAATACATTAGGATATGATAAGTTTATAGAGAAGATGAATGAGACAGCTAGTAGAATAGGTATGAAAAATACTATATTTACTAATCCACATGGTTTGGATGAAGAGACAAAGAATTATAGTACTGCATATGATATGGCACTTCTAATGAGTTATGCTACTAAAAATAAAGTTTTTATGGAACTTGATAGTTTAAATAAATATACTGTCACTACTAATGTTGAAACACATCTTTGGCACAACAAGAATAAACTTCTTAATAATTATAAGTTTGCTACTGGTGGTAAAATAGGTTATACTACAAGTAGTGGACATATTTTTGCTAGTAGTGCGTCTAAAGGTAGAGAAGATTTAGTAGTTGTCACTATGAAAGATGAAGATCAATTTAAAAATCATGAGAAATTTTATGAAGAGTATTTTGAAAACTATCATAAATATAAAGTTATAGATAAGTATACATTTGTTATTAAGGAAGATTATTATAAAAAGTATCATTTGTATGTTAAAGAAGATGTTCAGGTTATGCTTAAAGATAGTGAATTAGACAAAGTGAGTGTTGATATTCAGCTTATAAAGAAAGAGAAAGTACAGGATGATGAAATAGTTGGTAAAGTTAATATTAGTGTAGGTGGTAAATTCGTTCAAAGTGTTAATATATATGCTTTAGGTCAAAAAAGTAAATTTAATAAGGTTAAGAATTGGTTGTTTTTCTGGAAAAAGTAATATATAATGTACTTGTGAAAGGAAAATTCTTATGGAGAGGTTACAAAAATTTATAAGTAATGCTGGGGTTTGTAGTAGGAGAAAAGCAGAAGATTTAATTTTAAATGGTAAAGTAAGCGTTAATGGAGAAGTTATAAGAGAACTTGGTACTAAGGTTAATGGAAATGATACAGTTATTGTTAATGGAGAAATATTAAAACATGAGCTTAAGGAATATTATTTATTATATAAACCTAGAGAAGTAATAAGTTCAGTAAGTGATGATAAAGGTAGAAAGACAGTTATAGATTTAATTGATACTAAAGCTAGAATTTATCCTATTGGTAGATTAGATTATGATACTACAGGAATTATATTATTAACTAATGACGGGGAATTATCTAATATTCTAATGCATCCTAGTAGAAATGTGACTAAAGAATATTATGCTAAGATTAAAGGTTTTTTTAGGAAAGAAGATGCTATTAAACTTAGTAGTGGTGTAAATCTGGATGGTGTTAAAACAAAGCCAGCTAAGTTTAAATTAGATAAATATGATAAAAAAAGTGATACTAGTTATGTTAAAGTAATTATAACAGAAGGAAGAAATCATCAAGTTAGAAATATGTTTATGTCATTAGGTTATGATACAATTAAATTAAAGAGAGAAAGATATGCTTTTTTAGATTTAAAAGGACTTAAAAGTGGAGAGTATAGAGAACTTTCTACACATGAAGTTAAACAATTATATAGTTTGAAATAAATAAAAAAAGTCGTAGGTTTAATCGACTTTTTAATTTTGGTTTTCTTCAATAGTTTTTATTTCTTCTATAGAAAATGCGTCAGTAGGACATTGCTCTACTGTTTTTAAAAAATTAGGTTTATCTTCGGCAGGAATTTCTTTGCCTATAGCATCAGCTAATCCCATTTCGTCAAATACAAGATATTCTGGATGGTTATGTACACAAAGGCCACATCCTATACATTTACTTTTATCAATAACTATTTTTTCCATTTTGTCCTCCTTGTTTTATTATATTATTAAATATAAGATAAATCAATGTTTTTGATGTGGAAAAACTTTAAGATATATGATATTATATATATGGTGAATAATATGAATTCTAGGATGGAAAGGTACAATTTTAATTATGAAGATGATACTCCTTCAGTAGATTCTCCTAGTAGGGTGCAAAGGAACAATCCTCTTTATCAAGATATTAAAAATAGCGATTTATCTAGGGTTAGAAGTGACGATAATGTTAGAGTTATAGATAATGCTGGTAAGACTATAGATATTGATAAGATAAGAAGATATGTTACTGAAATAAGCGAGCAACCTAGGAGTAGAAGAAAGAGTGTTTTTGTGCCTGTCCAAGAAAATGTTAGGCATGATGAAAGTGAATTAAAACCTAAAGATTATGATTTGAATTCTGTATTAGAAAAAGCTAAACAATCAAGAGAAATAGATTATGATAGAGAAAGATATAAGAAACTTAGAGATACTCAGTATGATATATTAAGTAAACTAGATATGTATCAGACAAATGAAGAACAAGAAGAAGATGTTCTTACTATGGAAGATTTTAATACAGAAGAGAAAACACTTATAGATTTGATAAATACTGTTACTATACATAATGGTGATGTTAATTTGTTAGAAGAATTAATGGCAGAAGATGGAGAAGAGACTACACTTCCTATAAAAGAAGAAGCAAAAAGAGATGATTTTAGAAGTGAGTTTAATGAGAAACATGAAGATTATGGAAATACTACAGTTTCTAATTTACTTGAGAGCATTAGTAATGATCCAGAAATAGCAAATAGTCCTTTAATTAGTACTAAACCTATAAAAAAGGAAGACTCAAATATTCAATTTGATAATAATATTGGTGTATCTCAAACTCAAGAGTTAGTTAATCTTAAAGGAAAAGAAGTTAAAGCAGATAATTCTTTTTATACTAGTTCTATGAGTTTTAGTAAAGAAGATTTTGAAGGGTTCGATGAACTTGAGAAAAGTGTAAAAAAGAATGGTGTTATTACTACTATTATAGTTGTATTTTTTGTAATACTTATTATAGTTTCTTTAGTTGTTATACTTAATTATGTTTTAAAGTTAGGGTTATTTTAAGGGAATATTTTTTCTCTTTTTTTCTATAATTTAATATGAAGAGACGCATGAATTTAAAAACTAGTAGTAAGCATTTTTTTAATAAAAAAGATATTTATGTTATTACTTTTATTTTAGTTTTGTGTTTTACTTTTTTTCTATTTCATTTACTTGGTAAGTATATTAGTCCAATTCTTTTAGATTATGCAGAGATGGAAACTACTAAATTATCTACTTTAATAATTAATAAAGCAGTTGAAAATCAGATTAGTAATAATTTTAAACCTGATGATATGATTAAAACAGTTATTAATAAGAATGGTGAGATTGTCAGTGTTGATTTTGATACTAATGTAGTTAATCAAAGTTTAGTTTCTATTAATAATACTATATCTGTTAATCTTAAATATTTAGAAGAGGGTAAGTTAGATCTTTTAGATATTGCAGATGTTAATAATGTATATACTTATAAAAGTGATAATAATATTATTTATCAGATTCCGCTTGGTGTTATAACAGATATGCCAATAATTGCTGATATAGGTCCTAAGATACCAGTAAAAACTAATACTATAGGGAGTGTAATTAGTAATGTTAGAACTGATTTAACTCCTTATGGTATTAATAATGCTCTTGTTAAAATATATATTGAAGTGACAGTTACTGAACAAGTTATTTTGCCTTTTGTGTCTAAAAAGATTAATATTAGTTTAGAGGTACCTGTTTTGGTTAAGATAATTAATGGAAGTATACCTAATGTTTATGGTGGAGGATATAGTGTAAGTAGTCCTTTAAATTCTAATACTAATATTGAATAACTTTTCTTCATGTGTTAAGATGTTAGTAGAATGTGAGGGAAATATGGAGAAGGATAATTTTTCTGTTTTAGTCGGGGCAGTGGTTGTGATAATCGTTTCTTTAACTACTTTTTTTGTTTTTAAAGATGATAAAGTTAAAGAAGATGATAAAAAAATAGATGAAGGAAATATACAGAATGTTGATGGGAAAAATCAAGATGATGTTGTTTTTAATTATTTAAAGTTAGAAAATAATGGAAGTAATATTATTTATAGTCCATTATCTATGCAATATTCATTTAAGATGTTAATTGAAGGTGCACAGGGTGAGACTAGGAAGCAGTTAGAAAAAATTGTAGTTAAAGAAAATTTGAATAACTATAAAAGTATAAATAATAAATTATCTTTAGCTAATGGTATTTTTTTAAGTGATGAATATAAAGATATGATAAATATTGATTATATAAATAAAATACAAAATCAATTTAATGCTGAGTTAATGTATGATGATTTTTCTGATGTTGGTAAAATAAACAATTGGATTTCTAATAAAACGCTTGGTATTTTAGAAGATATTTTTAAAAATGAGGAAATTAATTCAGAAACTAAAATGTTACTTGTAAATGCACTTGCTATTAATATGAATTGGAAGAATACTTTTTCTGAGGGTAGTACTAATGGTAGTGATTTTAATGGTTTAATAGCTACAACAATGAAAATGGTATCTAAAGATAATAGTATATCTTATTATAAGGATAATGAAGTTACTGTGTTAAATATGGATTTAGAAGAATTAGATGATAATAAATTTATGTTTAGTGCAGTTATGCCTCAAGGGGATTTAAGTGAATATATTAATAAATTTAGTGTAAGTAAGTTTAGTGAATTATTAAGTAAATCTATAAAAGCGAGTGATACTCTAAATGGTATATATTTGAATATTCCTAAGTTCTCTTTTGTTTATGATTTAAAGTTAAAAGATGATATGATATCTTTAGGTGTGACAGATTTATTTGATTATGAAAAAGCTGATTTATCATTAATAAATCCAGGATTATTTGTGAGTGATATTATACAGAAAGCTAAAATTGATTTTACCGAAAAAGGTGTTAAAGCATCAGCTGTTAGTGGCACTGTTATTTCTGAGAGTTCTATACCAGATTATTCTGATTATGAAGAAGTACATATTAACAGGCCATTTTTATTTGTTATTTCAGATAAAAATAATAATGATATTTGGTTTGTTGGTACAATTTATAATCCTAATTTATGGGAAAATGATAAAGAAAATTATATTAGTAATTCTTCTGATAATTAATCAGAGGTTTTTCTTTTTTATTGTTTGATTTTATTTCTTTCTTATTGTAAAATGAACGTAGGAGGTAATGATAAATGTTAGAAAAGTTTGGAGTATTTAAAGATGGTAATGAAATAAAGGTTATTTATAAAGATGATAATGGGTATATAGATGTAAGTTTTGTAGAAAAAGATAAAACTGATGTTATAGTAGTGCCATCATATTATGATATAGAGTGTAAAAATGAAATTTCTGTAAATGATGTTTGTTATATTATAAAAAAATGTTTTGGTTATGTAATGTTAACTAATGGTGAGAGATTTAATAATGATAAGAAAGTAGAAATTTTTGTTAGAAATACTAATGGAAATTATTCTGATACTTGGCTTAAGATGTTAAGGGATAAGTCAAAATTTTTAGAAGATTTTGGTTATAAACAGATTTTTGTTCTTAATGGTTTACCTGGTTTTTTAGGTGGAAATTTAGATAATTTATTTGTTCATAAAGTTTTACATGGTAATGATTATAATAATGGAGAAAAATTAAATTTTTTAAAGTGGGTTAAAAAGTATAAGTTAGAAGAAAAGCAAAGACAAGATTATATTTCTTGGGAAGAGTATTTTATGGCTGTAAGTAAGTTGTCTGCTATGAGGAGTAAAGATCCGAGTACTCAGGTTGGTGCTTGCATAGTTAGCGAAGATAATAGACTTTTATCAGTTGGTTATAATGGAGCTCCTAGAGGATATAAAGATTATAGATTTCCTTGGGATAGAGAAGGTGGAAATTTAGATACTAAATATTTTTTTGTTGTTCATGCTGAAAAGAATGCTATTTTAAATTATGGTGGAAGTAGGCAAGATTTTAAAGGTGCTAGTATTTATGTGGATTTATTTCCTTGTAATGAATGTGCTAAAGAAATTATACAAGTCGGAATAAAGGAAGTAATTTATTTATCTGATAAGTATGCAGATACTGATAGTGTTATTGCTAGTAAGATTTTATTTGATGAATGCGGAGTTAAATATAGACAATTAGATGAGGAATATAGAAAAGTTTTAACTTTAGATTTGAGGAAATAGTATATTGATAAAGTAAATTTTTGCTTACTTTAGGTTTTGATTTTAAAATTGAGTAAATTTATTAATAAGGTATTTGTAGTATAACGAATTAAGTTATGATAAAGTTTGTGCAATCTGATTTTAGAATAAATAAACCTACTTTGTTTTAGGATTAACAATTTTTTATTAGAAAATATAAAATATGCTTTTATTAATGTTAATTTTTAGGATAAATTAGTTATTTAATTTGTTCTTTTTTTCTTGTATAATGAGTTTGGGTGATAAATTATGAAGATATTTGATAGAGAATATAAATTAGTAAAAAATTATAATGAAGCTTTTAATGAAAATGAATTCATAGATAAGTGTACTGATTATTTTAAAGATTTTGATTATATTGTAGGTGATATTGCTTATGGTAAGTTAAGGCTTAAAGGATTTAATAAAAAGTCTAATAAATCGTTTAAAAGTATCAATGATTATAATAATGTTGATAAGTATATTTCTGAGAATTGTGCTTATGGTTGTAAATATTTTATATTAGAGAGAGAAAATGTTTGATAAAGTAATTATTTTGTGGTATCCTATTTATATAGTAGGAGAGTGAGATATGAAAAAGATTACTGTACAAAATATGGATGGTACTATGGATGAAGTGGATTTAGTAAGTTCTTTTCCTGTAAAGGATATAAACAGAAATTTTGTTATACTCTCTAAGGGTGAGTCTTTGAGTGAGGGAATGAGCAAGGTTTATATTTCTGAAGTTATAGAGGAAAATCCTGGAGTTTATAAGTTAGTAGGAATAAGTGATGAAAGTATTTGGGATAGAGTTAAACAAGCTATGAAGGAAATAGTACAAGGAGGATAGTTATGAATTTAGAGAATGCAACACAAATAATTTTAGAGGGTCAAAGAATTATCGGTTTAAAGACTCAAGATGTTGAAAAATTAAGTATTAGTCAAGCAGCTACATCATCTTTTTCTGTAGGAAATATTAATCCACAAGATGAAGTCAATGGTGGAGTAGCTTTAGAAGATCATACAATAAATACAGCTGTTATAGATAATGGAGTTTTACCTCAAAGTCAAGTTCAAACAGAAATTCCTTCTACAGAAACAGTTAGTACAGTAAATAGTGCAGAAGAGAGTGTGCCTTTTACTGAAGTTCAAAGTAATATTTTTGATGTTCCTCAAAGTGATGTCGTTAATTCTGGTGTTTTGCAACCAGAAATTGTTCCTGATGTTAGTCAAACTATGCCTGCATATGTTCCTCAAAAATCAACTGTTCCTCAAGTAGAGGCAATTCCAAATGATAGTGTTAATATGTTTGATACTAATAATTTGTTTGAACAACAAGCTCCTATGGTTGAAACTGTACAAGAGCAAATTCCTGAATATTCGTATTATCAAGAACAACCAGCACAAATGGCACAACAGAGTGAGTTTGTAGAACCATTACAAACTTCAAATATACCTTTGGATACTCCTCAAACTTTTTATGAAAAGCAATCTGATCAAGAAGCTCAAGGTGGATTTACAACAGTACCTATGGCAGGAGAAATACAAGATAAACCTAACTTTAATACAGATCCAGTAGTTATTATGCTCGATGAAGTTATTAGAACTGTAGGTGAAAGAAGTAAAGTTACAAGTGCTATAGATAATGAAAACCAAATTTTAAGAGCACAAAATGCTGAGTTAAGAAGTGAGAATGAAGTTTTAAAACAACAAATCATAGAATTAAATAATAAAGTGTTGATTGCTGAAGCACAAAGACAAGCTGCTGAACAAACATTAGCAGGTGCTAGAATGGCAGAAACAGGTATGATTAATAATAATCCACAAGTTAGGACTTATCAACCAATGCCTCAACAACCACAAACAGCATATTATCAACAAGCGGCATAGAAATATGTTGTTTTTTTTTGCTTTCTTCATATAATTTATTAAGAGGAAATATATGAAAGAAGCTATTAATTATTTTTATAATATTTATCCAAGTAAGTTAGAAAAAATAGAAAATGGGGTCTATTTTTATTATCATGATTTTAAATATTATTTTATAAAGTATGAAAGAGATGTTAAGGAAATAGAAATGTTAGTAAAAATAAGCAATGATTTATATTCTAAAAATATTTATGTAACAACATTTATTCTTTCTAATAAAAAGACTTTTTATGTTAATTTGAATGAGAGTATTTTTGTGATGTTAAGAGTAAATACTTATGAAGATGATATTTTAAAATTAAAGGATGTTGTAAAGTTTAATAATTTGCTTATAAGTAATAATTTAATGATGAATGAAGATTGGGCAAGTTTATGGTCTAGGAAAGTTGATGAGTTTGAAACGGAAATGACAGATTTGAATAATGATTATCCAATTATTCAAGAAAGTTCACATTATTATGTTGGTTTGGCGGAGAATGCAATTTCGTATTTTAGAGATACTTTGGTAGAGGATGATATAAAAACGGTTAAAGTTAATTTGAATCATAAAAGAATTAGTTCTAATGTTTATAGTGGGGTTATTAATAATCCGTTAACTTTTACTTTTGATTATGATGTTAGAGATTTAAGTGAGTATATAAAGTCTAAGTTTTTTGCTTCTAATTTAGATTATTTTGAGATAGAAGATTTGTTAAGCAATTATGAATTTTCAAGGTGTAGTTTAAGATTTTTATTTTCAAGATTATTGTATCCTTCTTATTATTTTGATTTAGTAGAAGATATTTTAAATGATATTTATGATGAAAAAGAGATTGTTAAGTTTATAAGTAGGATAGAGGAGTATGAAGATTTTTTAATGGATATTTATACTATTTTGAATAAAAGAGTTAATATTCCTCCAATTCCTTGGATTATAAATAAGTTTGAGTTTAGGTAAAAATAAAACTTGACATAAAAAAATCAGAATTGTGAATAAC
>CANSWR010000006.1 GCA_947650795.1 uncultured Bacillota bacterium
ATATATATTAGCTATGGATGAAAATTCGAATCGTTGACATTCCATTATTGATACTAATAAATCTGATATACATACTATCCAACTTTCTTTATTTGTAGGCTTATTCTCTTTAGTACTCACTTTTTCTTTTCTATTTATAAATGGAAATATTTTTTTTAATATTACATGGTGAAACATATGAGTTTTTATAGCTGATTCAATTTTTTCATCTATGTTAAAATATTCTTTGGCATTGTATACTGCTGTTTTTGGATGGTTCAAGTAACTGTTTTCTTCTTTTTCTTTTCTACCTCCAAAAAAGAAATCATGAAGAAGTCCTGCTTTAGTTACGGTTTCAATGTCAGCTTTAAAGATTTTCCCAAGTACAAAACTACACTTTGAAACTCTTATTAAGTGTTCATATTTACTACTTCCGTGATGTAAATCATTTTTTGTGAGCAAAAAATATTCATTATTTATAATATCTTTGGTTAATTCATTATATTCTAATTTGTATTCTTTTTTCATACTTCTCCCCTTAGCTTTAATGCTAATACATAAATTATAATATATTCTATGTCATAAGGCAAGTTTTAATTCTTATTAAAAAGGATGATATGATTTAAAGGTCAGTTATAATGAAAGTTAAATACGTTTATAAATATTTTAATTTTAATCTTCAGTGCTTATTTCAAACATTATATCTCTAAGTTCCATAGCACGCTCAAAATCTAATTCACTTGCTGCTTTTTTCATTTCTTTTTCTATATTATGTAATAATTCCTTTTTCTCTTGTTTACTCATTTTTTCTTTTTTCTTTGTTTCTTTGACATCATTATTAGTTATTAAATCTCTTATTTCTTTTTTTATAGTTTGTGGTATTATTCCATGTTCTTCATTATATTTTTCTTGGATTTCTCTTCTTCTTTTTGTTTCTTCTATAGCTTCGTTCATGGAATCTGACATAGTATCAGCGTACATAATTACTTTTCCAGAGGCATTTCTTGCACATCTTCCTATAGTTTGTATAAGACTTCTTGTACTTCTTAAAAAACCTTGCTTGTCTGCATCCATGATTGTAATTAAGCTTACTTCTGGTATATCAATTCCTTCTCTTAAAAGATTTATTCCAACAACAACATCTATTACACCTAGACGAAGATTTCTAATTATATTCATTCTTTCTAATGATTTAATTTCATTATGCAAGTATGTAACTTTTATTCCTACTTCTTTTAAATAGTTTGTAAGTTCTTCTGCCATTCTAATAGTTAGTGTAGTTATTAGTATTCTTTCGTTTTGTTTAATACGGTCATTTATTTCTCCGATTAAATCATCGATTTGTCCTTCTGTTTTTCTTACTTCTATTATAGGGTCTAATAGTCCTGTTGGTCTTATGATTTGTTCAATTGTTTTGTTTTGTACTTTTTCTAATTCATAGTCTCCTGGTGTTGCTGATACATATATTGCTTGATTAATTTTCTTTTCAAATTCAGGAAATTGTAATGGTCTGTTATCTAGTGCTGAAGGTAATCTAAATCCATATTCCACTAAAGTCATCTTTCTTTGTCTATCTCCATTATACATTCCTCTTACTTGAGGAAGTGTAACGTGTGACTCATCTACTACAAGCAAGAAATCTTCTGGAAAGAAATCGATTAGAGTTGTAGGTGTTTCTCCTTCTTCACGTAAGGCCATGTGCCTAGAATAGTTTTCTATCCCATGACAAAATCCTGTTTCTCTTAACATTTCAAGATCGTACATTGTCCTTTGTTTTAGTCTTTCTTTTTCTACAATCTTACCTTCTTTGTCTAATTTTTCTAATTGTATTTTTAGCTCTTTTTCTATTCTGCTGATGGCAACTTTCATTTTTTCATCACTTGTAACAAAGTGTGAAGCTGGGAAAATAGATACACTTTTCTTGTTGTTTACTATTACACCTGTAAGTGTATCAAATTCACTAAGTCTTTCTATTTCGTCTCCAAATAGTTCTATTCTTATCCCGTTCTTTCTTTCGTAAGCTGGGATTATTTCTATAGTGTCACCATTTACTCTAAAAGTGCCACGTTTAAAATCCATGTTATTTCTTTCATATAGCATACTTATTAATTTTTCTAAGATTTCGTCTCTGTCTATTATTTCTCCAACATTTAATGTAAGCATTTTCTTTTCGTATTCTTCTTTTTCTCCTATGCCATATATACATGATACACTAGCAACTACAATAACATCGTTTCTTTTAAGAAGGTTACTAGTTGCAGCATGTCTTAACTCGTCGATTTCATCGTTTATTGATGAGTCTTTTTCTATATATAAGTCTTTACTAGGAACATATGCTTCTGGTTGATAATAGTCATAGTACGAAATAAAGTACGAAACTGCTGCGTCTGGGAATAATTCTTTAAATTCGCTATAAAGTTGTCCTGCTAGTGTTTTGTTATGTGCTAATATTAAAGTCGGTTTATTTATTTCTTTTATTACATTTGCTATTGTAAAAGTTTTTCCTGTCCCTGTTGCGCCCAATAATACTTGTTCTTTTTTTCCTTCTTTTAAACCTTTTACTAAGGATTCTATGGCTTTTGGTTGGTCTCCACTTGGTTTATATTGTGTTACTAAGTTAAACATATTTTCCTCCTTATTTATTTTTCTAAGAATATAGTTTATTTGTCTATTTGCTTACATTCTTCTAATATTTTGTCATAATTTTTTAGAAATAATTCATTATTTGTCAGATGAATTGATTTATTTTCAAGTATTGAATAAGCTTAAATTGTTGTATTATTATTTATTTCTCTTAAAACTAATGTAATCTTATATATTTTTATACAATTTTGGATTTCTAGGTTTTAATAAATTGGCAATAACCAGATTTATTCTTTAAAACTCTCAATGTTCATAAAAAAAGTGCTATTTCTATAATCTTAAATATATATTTTTTGTTTTATTTCAAATTTCTTTTTCTTTTAAAAGTACTGTTTATATAATATCATTTATAAAATCCTATGTCAAACATATTTTCGCAATAAAAAAGTTAGATTATTACTCTAGCTTTAATTTATATATTCACTTAGTCCTAAGTTTTCTAGATCTTTATCTCCTATTATTCCAACTTTTTTTGCATAACTCACACATTTTGATATAAAATCTTTATCATTAGTATCTATAACTTTTTTTGCAAGTTTATTTAAGTTTAAGTCTTCTTTTACTGCACATACTAATTCAATTAAATAATAGTCATCTCTAACTTCTATAAAATAGTCTTCTATTTTTGAAAAGTCTTTATTTTTTCTATTATAATTAAATGCTAAACGCCAAAGAGATTCTTTTTTATTTTCTTTTATACCTGTGTCAACTAAATTATTAAATTCTTCTTGGGTTAATACTGGTGGAAATGGAACATAAATATATTTTGTTATAAACTTTAATAATTTACTATCATTCATAGAACTGGTATATTTATTTACTAAATCATTTTGGGTCAATAATATAAATAAAGTTTTATATAATTTACCACCATCTTTTGTTTTCTCTTTTTCTTTAAGTAAACTATTGTATTGTTTTTTTAATTTTTCTTCTGTTTTTGGTTCTAAGTCACTTTTTTCTAAAGCTTTTTTTAAGCTTAGAGCTAGTCTTTCTGCTTGTTCTTTTCTTTGAATTTCTACTTCATCTATTTCGTTAGGTATTGTTTTTGTAATATTCTCAACTTCTTTTACTAAGTTTTTTATTTGATCTTGTTCTTCTTTATCATAGTTTTCTAATTTAACTAATTTTAATTCTTCTAATAGTTTTGGTGCGTTTATAAATTTATTTATATATTTGTACATTAAATCTACTAAATCCATATTTTTACCTTCTTTCTTAATATTTTAAGAGATTTTACTTTTATTTTTCTCTTTGCAAGTTGTAAGTATAGAAAATTAATTCTATGAGTAAATCTTTTGTTTCTTTATCTAATTTTATTAATTTATGTGACACTTTAATTAAAGAACTTATTTTTGTTAATTTCATTGTATCACTTATTTTTTCATCTTCTAATATTTTGAACAATTTATTTGTAGATTTAAGTAGTTCTTCATCTGTATGAGAGTTTATAAATCTTAATATATTTTTTTCTATTGTTTTGCTTTTATTAGATAATTCACTCTTTTTTATATTAGAACCATCTGTATGCCATGTGTAAATGTCATGCGCTAATATGCCTCGTTTGTCTGATTTTACTACAGAATAATTTTCGTTATTCATGAGTACCCCTATTATGCTATTATTAGGAACAATATGAATATATTTTCTTTTAATAATTTTATATTTCAATGTTTTAAATTCATGATTTCTAAGTCCTGGGCCATCATTGTTATAAATTTTCTTAATTTTTAGTTTTTTATAAAATGGGGCGAACATAGCGCCTATTAAAGCTAGATTTCCTCCTTTTGAATGACCACATATTATAACTTTTGGTCCAAATAATTTTATGTTTTTCTTTATATATGTTATAGATTCTAAATGAGAAGGTATTGGAAAAGTACTTGCAATAAATAAATCCTCTTTCCATCCACTGATAAGTTCATCTGTACCTTCAAATGTTATAACTTTTAGTTTTTTTGATATATTGAATACAACTGCTCCAAATTGCATTTCTTTATTACTTAAATATGTATAATCACTCATTATAACGTTTTTAAATCTAGGTTTATTTACTACAATTTCTAATAGTTTATATGCACGTTTTTGGGCTATTCCAATTTTGGATACTTTTTTATAAGAATTGGTTTTTAGATAATATGTGCCGATTTCTTTTATGGTGTGCGTGTTTTCTTTTACTTTTGTTTTTCCATAGTCTAAATATGTTAGTAAGCTAAATACTAGATTATCTAAATCGTTAAATTCTAGTTCTTCGTATGAGTACTTTCCATATTTATTTACGTAATCATATATATTTGTCATTTTTGTTTTCCTTTTCTTTTAATACTTTAGATATGCTGCTAAGACTTTGTAAAAATAAATACTATTATTTATTTTATATAATATATCAAAAAGTACTAAAACACAATAAGTTTTTGATTAATTATTAAAAATACAATAGTTTATAGTTAAAGCGAATAGTAATACATAAAATACATATAATAATGTGAAAGTCATAATGCTTGACTTTCTAACAAAATCATGGTACTATGGTGCCATATTGGTGAAATGTAATTGATTGCATTGTGACGAGTTCTACTCTAAGAACATGTTAGTCAATCATATTAATTACATCAGGAATAGCATTGTGACGAGTTTTTACTCTAAGAACAAATGAGTCTATTCGTTGCTTAAAGGAAACTCCTTTATAGGGTTTCCTTTTTTCTTTAGATGGAGGTAATAATGAAAAATGGACAAATATACAATATTGATTTTAATGGAAATAAAGGGTCCGAAATTAACAAAATACATTTAGGCATTATATTTACTATACCTAAGTCAAATAACATGTTATTTTGTATTCCTTTGACTAGTCCTAAAGAAAAACATTTCAAAAGATTCAGCATTTTTGAAAATCGTAATCATTTACAATTAAAGCATCAAAGTTTAGTTTATATTGATCAAACTGATTCTATTGCTACATTAGATCAAATGAGAATGATATCTATCAAAAGACTTTTAAATCCTTATAAAAACGTTATATTAAATGATAAAAACATAAAATTATTAATTGTGAAATCAACTAAATATTTAAAGAACATTTTAAAAGAATAAACATAAGTACACGTAATTTGGGTGTATAAAATTAATCATATAAAAACCTAGGTTTAAACCTAGGATAAATTTTACTTGGTTGCCCTACTAGGTTGTAAAATCGGTTTTTATAACTTTATAAGTAACCTTATTCACAGTACTTATAGTATATCATTTCACACTAAAACACTAAAAAATTTTAAAAAAATGTGTTTGGAGTGTGTTTGAAAATGATTTGCAAAAATTTTAAAACAAGAAATAAAAATAATAAAAAAGAAAAGAGAATCTATTACTATTGCAGTAAACAAAGAAAAGAAATAACTTATATTAATTGCAAGGAATGTCCTTATAAAGAATATAAGTCAAATAATAATCAAATAAAGAAACGTACATACAACCTTGCCAAAAAAGAGAAAAATCGATTTAGTATACTTTATAATCAATTAAATAAGTGCTGTATATGTGGTAATCCTGTCGTTGAACTAAATGAAGTATTTGAGGGTGCATATAGGCAATTATCAATAGATTACGGATGTATAGTGCCTTTTTGTAACCAACATCACAATCAATTCCATAATGACAGATCAATGAACTTATACTATAAATCATTATTTCAAGAAAAATTTGAAAAAACTCACTCTCATGAAAAATTTCTAAAGATATTTAAAAAAGATTATACTTATCTTTATGAAAAAGAAAGTATGAAAAATCTTCATTAAAGGTTTTATTGTCTAAAATCAAGTCTATTGAAAAGCATCAATTTCACTTTAAAATACCTACTACAAATTCATTAAATTTGTAAATGTAGTAAGACACTGAAAGACTGCATAATAGGCTTTTTTATTTTTATATTGACATTTGTTATCTTTTAGTTTACAATAATGTACACAAATTTGATAAAGGTTTTGGTTGATTTTTATTAATTTGTATTGTAAGATATTATTAGAGAATAGGCATTATACCTCCTAATCTCAATAAATGTTTTTTGTATTATATTATGATTTTTTTTCATAATATTAAAGAGAGATATAATCTATAGGGAATAGATGTTATCTCCACATTTCGTGGTTGCACCTAATCGGTTTAGGTGCTTTTCTTTTTACATAAAGTTTTTACTTATGTCTATTCAAGATGTTTGCAATTGCGATAATCATTAGAAGTATAATAACCAAAATCAAAAATGTGAATACTATGTACTCCATCTCTCAGATAGATTAAAATTATACGGCAACATCTTATCACCTCCCAACCATATAAAGTCGTGGAGGCAACACCTAATATAGATTTATCTCTCTAGGAATAATTATACAATATGCCTTTTAAAAACCCAATAAATTTTGATACAAAAAAACTAGGTAAGTATGTATCAAAACATACCTACCTAGTTTTTTTTATATTTTCTTAATTTGGTCCTTCTTAGCCCATCCCATTAAATTGTTTCCTCTTTCAGGAGTTCTCCTCAATAAATATGGTCTTATTCTTCCATCATCTAATATATTTTCAATTATCAAATAATTACTTATATCTTCTGGATGCATAGCACCATCGTATTCAGCAGTAACTTGTCCTCCACCATACGAATCAGCAGTTAATCTTCCTGATAGTACAAGCACTTTGTCTCCTGCTTTAAAATCATTATTTTCTATCTTAGTTTGTGTTGATTCTTCATATATTTCAACATATATAGGTTCAGTCAAATATTTAGTAGGATCTATTCTTCCTCCATCTTTATATACTTCAAAGTGTAAGTGTCTTCCATTAATGCTTCCACTTTCACCAATAATACCTAATATAGTGCTTTCATCAACACTTTGTCCTACACTAACTTTAACTGTGCCTTTTCTTAAATGTGCATACCTACTTCTCATTCCATTAGGATGTTCATCAACAAAATATAAAACTTTAAAAGAAGCTAGATATAGAATAAAAATTGCAAATCAAGTAATATGCACAAGTAATGTAACTTTAAATCAAGTCTATCAAGAATTACTTATTAATAAAACTAAAAATTTAAAAAAGCAATCTATTATCAAGGTAAATAATTTATACAAATATCTCTTACCTATTAAGGATGAAAAAATAAATTCAATTGATTTATCGAAATATAGGCAGTTAACAAATTATATTGAATCTCAAAATTTTAGTAGTGACTATAATAATAAAATACTAGGATTATTCAAACAAATTGTAAACTATTCGGCAAAGCATTATAATACTAGTGAAAGTATACTCAAATTTATAGAACCTTACAGAGAAAAAAATATTATAAAAAAAGAAATGCTATTCTTTACTTTAGAAGAATATAAAAAATTTGATAGTGTAGTTACAGATTTTTCTTATCATACGTTTTTTGAATTATTATATTATAATGGACTTAGGAAGGGTGAAGCACAGGCACTTACTTGGAATGATATTGATTTTGTTAGAAATGAAGTTAAGATTACTAAAACTATTACAACTAAAATAAAAGGCGAAAATTGGACTATTTCAAGTCCCAAAACTAAAAGTAGTATAAGAATATTACCTTTAACAAAAAAACTTATAAGTGACTTTAAAATGATGTTAGATAATGCTAAAGAATTTAAAGACTTTACTTATGATTGGTTCGTTTTTGGAAATTCAATACCTTTTAAAGAATCAACAATAGAACATAAGAAGAATGAATATTGCAAATTAGCTAATATCAAACAAATTAGGATTCACGATTTTAGACATAGTTGTGCCTCACTTTTGATTAATCAAGGTGCTAGTATTATACTTGTAAGTAAATTTTTAGAGCATAGTGACGTTTCTATGATACTTAATAGATATACACATATGTATAAAAACGAATTAGAAAATGTAACCAATTTATTAAATAATTTATAAAAGTGTGTTTAAAAGTGTGTTTCAGTATAATGATATTAAAAAAAATCCCTAATTTATAAGGGAATATAAACATAATGGTTGCCCTACTAGGATTCGAACCTAGGAATGCCTGAGTCAGAGTCAGGTGCCTTACCGCTTGGCTACAGGGCAATTTCTCTCGTATGTATATTTTATCATTAAAAAATGTAGATGTAAACTCGTAATATGTGTTAAAATATTTATGAGGGATAATTTATGAATATAAAAATTGAGTTAAATAATATAAATGATGTTTTAAATAAGTTTAATAGTGAGATTATTAATAGTGATTTAGAAGAATATATAACTAATTCTTGCGAGAATAAGTTTTTTAGAAAGAAATCTATTACTTTAGAAATTTATGGAATTAAAGATATTAATAATCAAAAAATAGTTCAAAATATTCTTCATAGTCATTATAAGAATAAAATAAACTTTTATAAAAAGATAGATAAGTTTGATGACTATTATAGAATTGGTCTTTTAATTCTTGGCATTATTGCTATTTTACTTTCTGAGAATTTTGTTTCTTTTTTAAGTGAATTATTTTTAATAGCGGGTTGGGTAGTAATTTGGGAAATTGTTTATGATATTATTTTTAATGAAATTAAAAGAAAGAGAAAGGAAAATATTTATAAAAAACTTGCTATTTCAGATATTATTTTCAAATAGAAAAACAACCTTTTTGGTTGATATTATAATTCTTTAAACATTTTGTTTAAAGATCTTTTCTTTCTTATACTATTTACTATAATAATTATAATTATTAATGCTAGACTTATTCCTATCCACGTCATGAGTTTGATTATTTTTTTGTCTAATTTAACATTTACTTTATTTTCTTTTTTTATTTCTTCAGTAGGCTCTGACAAAACTGAAGTTTCTTTTAAATTTACCTTTATAGTATAAGTGCTTTCACTACCATCTTCTGCAGTTACTTGAACTTTTACTTTATAATCGTTTGATTTTAAATCATCATTCCCTATTATTTTATATGTTGCTTTATAATCTTCTACAGAAGCACGTACATCTATTTTATTAACATTTTTGTCAACTGTTATTTCATAGTCTTTAGTTTCTTTATTAAATGGAATATTATAATTGTATACTTCTAATGAATTTAGATAACTATTGTTAGATTTTTTTTCGACTTCAACTATTACAGTGCTTGTTTCTTTTTCTATATTAATTGTTTTAGTTAATGGTGTAGTATATTTTAAAACTTTAAAGTAATCTTCTATATTTAAGTCTTCTAAATTTTCATTTTCTAAAATGTATGCAAACTTTACTATGTCTTCTTCTGTTGCGACTGCTAAGTCTGTTGTTAAGACTTTTATTTCTGTACTACTTTGATTTGTGTTTCTTATTATAAATGGTAGGTCTATGGAATAATCTCCACAGTATAGGACACCAGTTGATTGACAGTTTTTTGGTGTATCCCTTGCACTCACTGCTGCGATTAAATAATGTTTTCCATCTGTTCCTTTAATAAGTTCTGCAGTAAAATCTTGTGATGATGGAATGCTTGGTGATAATATATTTTCATCGTATACTATTTCTGTTTCGCTTAGTAGTATTCCAAATTTATTTGTTGGTTCAGCTAATCCACTGGTTTTTATTTTTATATTAATCGTTATTTGGTCACCAATTTTTGCTGTTTTGGTACTGCTACTTAAATTTATTTCACTTATTTTTACTTCTGCATTTATTTTAGCTGGTATTATTAAAGACATTATTACCATTATTATAATTATGATTTTTTTCATTTCTTTCTCCTTTTTATGTTTAAAAGACATGTAGTTATGCTAGATTACTTTTACATGTCTTTTTTAATTTCTTGCACATCCATCTACACCTAGGATTTGTCCAGTAATGTAAGATGCCATGTCGCTTGCTAAAAAGAGAAAAGCATTTGCTATGTCTTCTGGCTCCCCTATTCTTCCTAATGGAATTGATTTAATTAGTGGTTCAATCATAGTTTCTGGAAGAGAGGCGACCATATCTGTTTTTGTTATTCCGGGCGCTACTGCATTTACTCTAATTCCAACAGGCGCTAGTTCTCTTGCTAAAGATAAAGTCATTCCATTAATAGCAAATTTACTTGTAGGATACATTACTCCAGATTGCTGTCCATATTTACTTACCATAGAACTTGTATTTAGTATAACTCCTTTAGTTTTCTTTAAATATGGAATTATTTCTTTAGAACATACAAATGCTGACTTTATATTAATATTTTCTATTTTTTCATATTCTTCCATTGTGAATTCTTCAATTTTGGTGCTAGATGATATTCCAGCATTATTTACAAGAATGTCTATGTGTCCAAAAATTGATTCTATATTTTTAAAGCATTCTCTTATACTTTGTTCATCGCTTAAGTTTGGAAAAAGACCCATTACTTCATATGAAGAATTTTCTGCTTTTAATTTTTCTACTGCTATTTTAGCTGTTTCTTCTTTCGAACCAAATAGTATTACTTTTGCTCCGTTTTCTAAAAATTTTCTTACAATTTCAAATCCTATTCCTCTTGTTCCTCCAGTTATTATTGCTACTTTATCTTTTATCATTTTTATACCTCTTTCTTTTTTACCATATTATGTATGCAAATGCTCCTATTATAAATAATAGTGAAAGTAAACTTAAAACTAATCCTATTATTCCATACATAGTTTTTTTCTTTTTAGTTCCCATTATTGAAAATACTAATCCTGGTATTGTAGGCGCTAGTGGAATTAGTGCAATAAAGAGTGCTGCAAAGATTTTAACCAGCAAGCTTTCATTCATCAGTTCATTTCTTCCTGCATCTACTCCTAAAGATAGTAGTAATATTATTAAAAATCCAAATATCCCTAAAATCATTCCAACTATGGAAAATACTTCTCCAGAATTTATGCTATTTTTAGTATTAGGTACTCTATTTATAAATTTACCACATTTTATACATATATCAGCTTCTTCATTTAATTTATTGCCACAGTTAGTACAATATTTCATGTTTACTTCCTTCTTTCTTTTTACTTGTTATTCTTTTTCAGTGTTTTGATTGTTGTTTCTTGATTTTCGTATAAAACATATTCATCATAATTTCTACTATACATGTTTGGTGTTGGATTCACTATTCTTATGCTTGGTCTATTTTCAATTATTGCTTCTAAGTCTCCGTTTACTTTTATATATTCAAGTGTTTCATAATCATATTCTTCTTTAAAATCACTAATAAATCCAAATATGTTATTTTTTAGTAATGGTTCGATTTTATTAGCTACTTTACTATTATTTGTTTTTATTGCATGTATATAAGCTGCGACTACATTCTCATAAGAAATATATGCATCTACTCCTTTAATATTTCTTCTTTCGTTATTTAATAAAAATTGTGCAGTTACACTGTTAGTACTTATTAGAAATTCTCTTATAGGTTTTAGATTATATTTTGTTTCAAACATAGCAATTTTAACTGACATCATACCTAATTCTGCTCTTATTTCTTGTGATGACTCTGCTCCTAATAATTCTAATGATATTTCTGCAATTTCTCTTAAAGTATTGAAATCTACAATCATATAATTTTCATCTAATATTTTTATTTCTCGACTCATTTAATTCTCCTATTTCTTTGTTTATATTTTATCATGTATGGTTTAATAAGTAAATTGGTTTAGTTGTATAAAAATAAAAAGATAGCTTTAGACTATCTAATTTTTAATTTACTTATTCAACTGTTTTAATTTTTGCTTTCGCTACAAAAGCCATTCTCCACATATCTGTTTTTATAGTGAATTTTATTTCATTCTTATCTTCACTTAGAGTTACTTCTCTATTAGCTTTATCTCCTACTGAGTTAAAGTATACTTGATGAGTTCCATAAGGAATTTCAAATGTTAGTGTGTCTCCATTACTTATTGTTCCCATTTCTCTTTCATCTACAAATATTTTAAAAGGAATTGCACAACCATAAAAACTTGATTTTCTGTGAATTATTAATTTTCCAAATTTCAAGTCAGCATATTCTGTTTTAGTCCCACATCCTTGACAAAATTTTTCTCCTAAAGTTATTTCTACTCCACATTTTGGACATTTCATAATTAATTCTCCTTTTCCTCTATTTCTTTTACTTCTTTAACTACTTTATCTAATTTCTTAATTTTAATAAGTATTAGAATACTATATATTATATTACAAATTTCTGAAACTAGCAATATTACTCCTGCAGTTATTACAACAATTTCATTTGTTTCAAAAGGATTAAGTATTATTACTATACCTAAAATTATAGCTAAACTTGATATAATAACGCCTAAAAACCAATTAGAGTATTCTATTTCTTTGAGACTTAAAGATATTTGAAGTTTTGAAACGTTTATAAATATTATTATTAGTCCGATTATTATAAAGAATAAGTCTCTTAATATTTCTCCTTTGAAAATAAATAGTATTCCTATAGATAATTCCATTAATCCTTTTAATAATCCATAGTTAAATAATCTTTCATCTTCTGGAGATCTAAAGTAATTCATGAAGTCTATTGTACCTATTAATATGAGTACTATTCCTATAACTTTAATTAAATTTGTTATTATTTCATTTGGTCTCATTATTATAAATACAGATAATAATATTAATAATAGTGATATAAATATTCCTTTTATTTCTTTCTTTTTTATTATTTCTTTCATTCTTACTTCTCCTCTTATATTATTATAGCATGTGTTTTATTATTTTTAAATTATATATAATTTATTTTATTTAAGTATAATCCATTAGGACTGGCTTTAATCCCTAGTTTTCTTCTGTCTTTGCTCTCTATAATTTTGGGTATTTCTTCAACTTTCTTTTTGCTTTCATTTATTTCTAATAATAATCCTATTATATTTCTAATCATGTATTTAAGAAATCCATCAGCACATATGTATATTTTTATTAAATCATTGTCATTTTCAATATTGATATATTTAATAGTTCTAATGTAGTTTTCTTTTTCATTATCTGATGTAAAACTTTTAAAGTCATGTGTTCCGATTAAATAATTAGAAGCTTTTTTTAGTTTTTCTACATCTATAGGTTTGTTATATTCTAATTGATAATTTCTTTTAGTTACAGAGTATTGTCCTTTGTTTATTATATATACATATTCTTTTGTAATAACATTATATCTCGCATGAAAGTCATCATCAACAAGTTCTGTACTTATTATATGAATATCATCTGGTGTTAGTTTTTCTAAACTATTTGTAAATTTTTTTGGATCTAAAGTTTGTTCTGTGTCAAAGTGAAAGCAAAATATATTTGCATGTACTTTTTTATCTGTTCTTGATGATGGAATTATTAAAGTTTGTTTATTTAATATTTTTGATATGTATAATTCTAAAGTACCGCATACTGTTCTTTTTTCAGGTTGTTTTGCTGAGCCATAAAAAAGTAATCCATCAAAACTACATGAACATAGATATCTCATATTATGCCTACTTCTATAACGTATGAAGCGATGAATACTATATGTACAACAGCAATTAGTAAGTCTAAAAATCCAACATTATTTGTTCTTAAATTTGTTCTAAATTTTGTTATTTTATACATTCTTAATTCACTTGCAAATTTTTCTTTTTTTATTTTTTCTAATGTTAATCTTAATGTATTTTTAAATGAGCTTAGTAAAACATTAATTCTTGCAATTATATCAGAATGGAAATAATCTAAACCTCTTTCTGAAGCATTTTTTAATACACTATATTCGGTAGTAAATAATAATGGGAAAAATCTAATTATTCCTACTATTATATTAGATAGTCTACCTAAATTAAAGTTAAATAAGTTGAATGGTGTTAGAGTTTTTTCTATACCATATTTAAGTTCACTAGGTGCTGTTGTATAGAATATTAGTGTAAGATATTCTATAACAGATGATACTTTCATTATTATTACTAATGCTTCTTCTAATGTTAACCCTTTACTAGCAAGCGCGAATAATATTATTATATAAATGTATCTTAATCCATAAAGCATATCAAAATAAAATCTAAGTGGTACGTTACTTGAATACATCATCATTAGTATAAAAAATAGTATTACTACATGAAGTTTTAATGACATACTTCCAATTATGGGAATTAAAAATAGAAATAAACATATAAATTTCATAACAGGATTAAGTTTATGTATACTACTTTCTACTGGATAAAATGAACCGAAATATTTATTACTTTGCATTTCTGTATACCTCCTTTATCAAGTCTAATATGTTGTCAGTGTAATTTAAGTCTATTTTTTTATTTTTAGCAGCATTTATAAATCTTACTATTTCAGGCGCTTTAAGGTTATATGTGTTTAGTAGTATTTCATCTGTCATTAAATCTTTATTTCCACTTGAAACTAATGATCCTTTATAAAGAATGTGTACACGTTCGGTAATTGTATAAGCGAAGTCTGTGTCTTTGGTTAATAGAATTATTGTTTTTTTATATTTTTCTTTTAATATTTTTATTAGTTTTTTTAATTCTTCTTTTTCTTTTGAACTAGCACCTAAAGTAGGTTCTTCTAAAATTATTACTTTTGGATTAAATATCAGTACTGATGCGAAAGCTACTTTCTTTTTTTCAGTAAGTGATAAAGTACTTATTTTTCTTTCTAAATAGTCATCTGTCAATCCAACTAGTTTTAATGCTTCATTACACCTAATGTCTTTTTTGCTAAGTTTGTATTTAAAGTAAGTTAGACCGAATAGTAATTCTTGTTTAACAGTTTTATTAAATAACATGTCATCTGGATTCATTTTTACATGTCCAATGTTCATTCTAAGGTTGTTAACATTTTTTATCTTTTTTCCATCGTTTTTAAATTTTCCTATTGTTATTGTTCCAATGTATGGAAATATTACAGCATTTATAAGACTTCCTATTACTTTTTTACCACTTAGTGAATCTCCTAAAAATGTTGTTATTTCTCCATCTTTTATTTTACATGAAAAATTTTTTAGATGTGTTAATTCTAAAGGTGTTCTTGGACTTTCTTTGTATGTTACATTATTAAATATTATATCCATATACTATTCACCAAGCTTTCGTATGATAAATTATAGTTTCTTATTAGTTCATAGTCTTTAAGATATTTATTTAACTGGATTATGAATGGTAAGTTATAACCTAATCTTTTCATTAGTTTTTCTTCATTTAATACACTCATAGTTTTTCCACTTAATAATACTTTTGTTTTATCTGTAATTATTATGTCAGTTCCAAGTAAAGTTTCTTCTATTTGAGTTGTAAAGTTTAAAATTATGCCATTATTTTTGGTGTATTGTTTTAATGCTTTGTAAACTTTTTCTTTGTCGCTTTCGTCAAGTAATGACAACATATTGTCTATCACTAATACTCTAGGATTTGTTATTAATGCCTCGGCAATTGATAGTTTTGCTTTTGCTGAGTCACTTAAACTCTTAGGACTTTTTTCTAAAAGTTTTGTAAGTCCCATCATAATAGATATGCTTTCAATTCTCTCAATCATTTCATGTTTTGGTACTGCTAAACTTTCTAAGCTATAGGCAAGTTCATCTCTAACAGTTTCAGCTAGAAAAGTTTCGAACATAGAAAATGAAGAAAACTCTACTAGTCTTCTTAATTTATCTAAAGTTTTGTTAGTTATTTTAGCATAGTTTAATACTATAAATTCATTAGGAGTTTTATACATTAAGTTATCAATTATTTCTTTATTTTTCTCACCTAAGATAGTTATGAAATCTCCTGACATAGCGCCAAAGCTCATTTCTTCGTTTTCTATGTATTCAAAATACTTAAAGTTCATTTTATTACCACCTAAGTCTATTATACTATGTAAAGACTAGATTAGTCAAAGCGTATTTAAAAATTCCATTAGTTTATCATAGTTTACAAAGCTTGTTTTTACTTTATCTTCTACTAAGGATTTTATTTCATTTAGTTTTCCATCTGTTTCATAGTTTGTTATAGCACTTGTTTTGTAATCTTTATATGTATTTTCTCCAGTGGAAGTATAATAACTTATATCATCTTCTTTATTTGCTACTACTACACTCATACCAAGTCTTGTTAGTTTACTTACAACACTTGCAAATACTGATAATGGAAATGATACACGGCCATCTTTTACTTGATAGCCAAATAATCCCCATAGTAATATTGCATCGCTTTCAAATGCTTTATAGAAGTTTCCACATTTTACTAATACTACTTTTTCTTCATTTTGCATTTTAGCTAATTTGTATAAACTTTCTTTAGTCATCCTATCTCTCCTTTCTATATTTCCATCATTTTTTGAAATAAACTTGTGTTACATCTTTGTAAATATCCCTTATAGCTTGCTTTACTTTTTAGATATTTTTCGTAATCAAATCTTTTTAAATTTTTAAGCCTTCTTTTTATTCTCCTTGAGGTTTGAGTATTGTATCTAATTATAAGTTTTTTATATTCTTTGTTACATTTGAATGTGTATCCTAAGAATGTTACTCCATTTGTTAGTCTATATAAATTACTTTTTTTATTTGTAGCTAATTTTAGACTTTCAATTTTTTTTTGAATTTCAGCATATCCTTTTTTAAGTTTTTCTTTATCAGTATCCATTATTATAAGGTCATCCATGTATCTAATATAATTTCTAAATTTTAGGTTTTCTTTTATGTAATGGTCTACTTCATTAAGATAGTAAACTGCTAATATTTGACTAGTCATATTTCCTATTGGTAAACCTTTTCCTTTATAATACATTGGGATTTCTTCTAATGTTTCTATTTTGTTTTTCCTAGAATTTTCAGCTATATTTAATCCTTTTACTCGTTTTTTTTCTTTGGATACTAAACGTCTAACTTCATTATTTATGTATGCGTGATTAGTACTGTCAATTATATCATCGATTATTTTTAAAGCATATTTGTCTTTTATTTTCTTTCTTACTAAGTTTTTGCATATTTCATGATCTATATTGTAGAAATATTTGCTTATGTCTATTTTTAATACATATATTTCTTTTCTTTCTCTAAATAGCCTATTGGTGTATTTTAAGAATAGTTTGAAAGCGTGATTACTTCCTTTTTCATATCTTGTTGCTACGTTAGCGTCTATTAATGAGGGTTCTAATGCTGGAAGTAATATGTATTTCGCTACTAAATGATTAACTATTTTGTCTTCTATTTTTTCGCTCATTATAAGTCTATATTTGGGTTCTTTTATCATGAATATTCTATATTTATCAAACTTATAATTACATAATTCTAATTTAGATATTATTTCTTGTATGTTTTGATTTAGGTTTAATTGAAAACAGTATACTTCTTTTTTGTTTTTACAGTTATGTTTGATTGTTTTATACATTTCTAGGGCATGTTCAGTCGTTAATATTTCTTTATACAGATGATTCTTTCTCTTCATTATTTATCCATCCATATGTCATTTTTCTTATTTCATTTAAACAATGTATAAATGAGTCAAAACGTTTTTTCTTTATTATTCCTTTATCTAATATTCTCCCTATATAGTAATCAATCAAACTTATGTTAGTTAATATTTCTTTTTGATATTTGCTCCTTATGTTTCCTTTGTTAAGATTAGCTCTTATACAATTTTCTATTAGTGAATACATGTTATCTTCTAGTTTTATTTTAAGTGCTAAATGTATCTTTGGAAAAGAAGTAAATACATAGTTTTCTCCATAGTCAAGTAACCATTTGACTTTGTCTAATATTTTGAATTCTTTCATTTTTCCCTTTCTTATTACTTCTTTCCTGTAAAAAAAGAAAGATAGTAATCTTGTACTACCTTTATGTCAAAAATTTTATCATATTTTGTCGTATATTGCAAGAGTCATTTGTTTAGTGAATAGAATTTTGTTTATAATATTAGTCATTTAGTTAAATCCCTCTTATTAAGTTTGATTATAAGATAGGTTTTATATAATTTATTGTATAAAAAAAATATACTCATAAATTAAGTATATTATGTATTTAAAGTTTACTCGTTTAATTTGAGTTTTGTCTTTATTCTTTGAATTGTATTTTCTATACTTCTAGAGTTTTTATCTAATATAGAAGATATTTCTTTGTTTGATTTTCCATCTAATTTTAGTTCATACACTTTTAGTTCAAATGGAGTTAATAATTTTACTATTTCTTTTCTACTTTCTAAATCTATAAGTTTTATTTCAGGTGTTACATCATTTCTTTCTACTTTTTCATATAAGCTTTGTTGTTCTTCTACTGAGAAAGTGTCTAAGGAAATTGCATTGTTTAGTAAACGGTATTTTAAACGGTCGTGTGATTTTATTAAATCTAAGATTTGTCTTTCTATTAAGATATTTGCATATGTTTTAAATGATGCTTCTTTTGCATCTCTGAATGTTTTTACAGCAGTAGTTAATCCTATTAAGCCTTCTTGTTTTAAATCTTTTATGTCTAGTCCTATTGAGGATGCTTTAGCTTTATATTTATTTACTATATTTTGAACTACATGATCATATTTTTCTATTAACATTTCAAATGCTTGTTCATTGTTTTCACTT
The DNA here is from genome assembly GCA_947650795.1 of uncultured Bacillota bacterium. Classification (GTDB taxonomy): domain Bacteria; phylum Bacillota_I; class Bacilli_A; order RF39; family UBA660; genus MGBC139354. The sequence goes on from CANSWR010000006.1 coordinate 19,102, forward strand.
ATTAAGAATAATAGTTCATTATCATTTTTGATTATCTCCATCTGTTTACCTCTCTTTTGCTACCTCATATATCATTATACCTGCTGCGACTGATGCGTTTAAACTATTTACTTTTCCTTTTATTGGTATGCTTGCTATTATGTCACATGTTTCTTTTACAATATGTTTTAGTCCAAATCCTTCGCTTCCTATTACTAAAGCGACTTTTCCTTTGTAATTTATTTTTGTATAGTCTTCTCCTTGAGCGTCTGTTCCTATAATCCAAAAGTTTAATTTTTTTAAGTTAAGTAATGCGTTTCTTAGATTAGATACTTGTACAATTTTTATATTAGCAAGCGCTCCAGATGATGTTTTTACTACCGCAGGTGTTATTTCTGATGTTTTTTTATTTGGTATTATTATATAATTTACTCCTGCGCATTCACAAGTTCTAATTATTGCACCAAAGTTTCTTGGATCTTCTATGTGGTCTAATACTACTATAAAATTTGTTTTTTCGTCTTTTTTTATTTCTTCAAAATCTAAAAATTTATAATCTTCTATATCAATTATTATTCCTTGATGTGGTTCTTTAGTCATTTTAGACATTTCACTTTGGTTTTTTATTGTGAATTTAAGATTATTCTTTTTAATTATGTTTAATATTTCTTCACTATTAAATGTATCTAATATGTATATTTCATTAATTTTTATGTTACTATTTAATACTTCTCTTGCGACATTTTTCCCATATACTAACATATTAGATCACTTCCTTTGTATTAATTATATATTATTTTTCTTTTTCTGTTAAGTATTTTTTTGCTTTAGTTGCTGCTTCTGCACCTTCTGATGTAGCTGTTATTATTTGATATAAGTCTTTTTTTATTATATCTCCACAAGCATATAATCCAGGTACTTGGGTTTGTGTTTCGTTTACTTCTATGTATCCACTAGATTCTAATATGTTAAGGTTACTTAAATATTCTGTCATTGGAGAATAACCAATATATGAAAATATGCCATCTACAGTTATGTTATTTTTTGTAGTTTTAACTTTGTATTTTCCTTCTTCTTGTGTTATGTCAAGTATTTCTTCTCCTTCTAATATTGTAATGTTTTTTCTTGTTCTTGCATCCACAACCATTTCTTCATCAGCTTTTACTAAGCTTCTTGCTAGTATAGTTAAATGATTTGTGAATTCACTTAGATAAATTCCTTCTTCAAATGCAGAGTTTCCAGCACCGATTACTAGAACATCTTTTTCTTTATATAAAGGAGCGTCACATATTGCACATCTTGAAATTTTTAAGTCTTTTAGTTTATCTTCTATATCTAATTTTCTTGGTTGACGGCCACCTGCTAGTATTACTGTTAAAGCTTCATAACTGTTTTTGTTAGTTTCTATTTTAAATATTTCGTTTTCTTTTTTTATTTTTGTTACTTCTTCAATCTTGTATTCTATTTCATTATTTTTTACATGTTCAAACATTTTTAATGCTAAATCTGGGCCTGTTATGTTATCAAAACCTAAGTAATTATCAACTAAATTTGTTATGTTTATTAATCCACCTGGTGCTTTTTTTTCTAATATTAAAGTTTTTAATCCACTTCTTTTTGCATATATTCCAGCACTCATTCCAGCTGGTCCCATTCCTACTATTATACAATCATACATAATTTATTTCTCCTTTTTTAAAAATTTACAATTTCTATTTTTTCATCTGTTTTGTATAAGTTTTCAAGTCTTGGTCTTCTTATTGGAAGTAAATATAAAACTATACCTGTGATAAACATTATTACACTCATAATCTGTGCTGCTTTAAAATATCCAAACATTAAGCTATCTGTTCTTAAACTTTCTATAAAAAATCTTCCTACACTATACCACATTAGATAAGCTCCTGTTTGTTGACCAATTCTTGTATATTTTAGTTTTCTTATTATTAAGATTACGACTACTCCTAGTAAACACCAAAGTGATTCGTAATAGAATGTTGGTGTCCTGTAAAAACCGTCTATGTGCATTCCATATATTACAAAGTCTGGAATGATTTTTAAACTTTTTAAGTGTTCGAAAGTAGTGATAGGTCCAAAAGCTTCACTATTCATGAAGTTCCCCCATCTTCCTATTGCTTGCGCTAGTAAAAGGTATGGTGCTGCTATATCTAGCATTCTTAAACCTGAAACTTTGTATTTTTTTGAATATAGTAATACAACTATAGAGCCTGCTATAATACCTCCATGTATTGCAAGTCCTCCGTTCCAAAGCTGCCAAATTTCATTTATATGAGTGCTATAATAATTCCAATTAAATGCGACATAATAACATCTGGCACCTAGTATTCCGAATATTACCGCCCAAAAGACTAAATTAAGTAAGAAATCTTTTTTTATTTCAAATTTTCTTGCTTCGTTATTCACAAATATCCAACTAAGAAGTATCCCCACAAGTATAAATATACTATACCATTTTATATTTATTCCATGAAATTGTATTGCATATGGGTTCATATTTTATCTCCTTTCTGTTAATGGTTTTACTATAATACCATTTAAAGTGCTTGTTACTATACTTATAAATATTGATATAAAAAATGGAATTATCCAGCCTTTTATTATGAATGAACTCCCCATGAGAGCACTTGCAAGTTTTAATATTATTACATTTACTATTGGTGATAGTATTCCTAATGAAAGTATTGTTACTGGTAAAGTTAGCATTACTAATAATGGCCTTATTGTTGCGTTTAATACACTTATTAATAAAGCTGTTAGTATTGCGTACATGAAGTTTTCTATATAGAAGCCTTTAAATATTACAGACGCTAGCATTAAGGTTAGTGCGCTTACTATAAGTTCAAGTAACATAGTTATTAGTGTATCTTTTCTAGAATATGTTTTTATTTCTTGTCCATTTTTATATATTTTTGCCATTTAATCACCTACTTTTATATTATACACTAATTTAGTTAAATATAAAACAACTCTAATGTATAGTTTACTTTTTTATAGAATGAAAAATGTAAGGTTACATAATAATTTAGTAATCTTACATAGTTTTTATTTCGTTAATTTTAATATTGAAGGTATATCATAATTAGATAGTTCTTCATATTCTTATAATACATTTTTTAGATATTTTCCTGTAAAGCTATCTTTATTTTTTGCTATTTCTTCTGGTGTTCCTGTGCAAACTATTTCTCCGCCTAGGTCTCCTCCTTCAGGCCCTAGGTCTATAAGATGATCTGCTACTTTTATAATATCTAAGTTGTGTTCAATTACTATTACTGTGTCACCATTGTCAACTATTCTGTTAAGTATTTCTAAAAGTTTCTTTATGTCATCTGTATGAAGTCCAGTAGAAGGTTCATCAAGTATATATACGCTTTTGCCTGTAGGTTTTTTCTGTAATTCTTTTGCAAGTTTTACACGTCCTGCTTCTCCACCTGATAATGTTACTGCGTTTTGTCCAAGTCTAACATATCCTAATCCTACATCATGCATTGTGTCTAGTATTCTTTTTACTTTAGGAACACTTTCAAATATTTCTAGTGCTTCATCCACTCTTAGATTTAATACATCTGCAATGTTTAGTCCTTTAAATTTTATATTTAATGTTTCATTGTTGTATCTTTTTCCATGGCAAACATCACAAGGTACATATACATCTGGTAAGAAGTGCATTTCTATTTTCTTCACTCCATCTCCATTACATGCTTCACATCTGCCGCCTTTTACATTAAATGAAAAACGACTTTTATTGTATCCTCTTATTTTAGCTTCTTTTGTTTCTGTGAATACATCTCTTATAAGGTCAAATAGTCCCACATATGTTGCCGGGTTACTCCTAGGTGTTCTACCTATTGGATCTTGACTTATGTATACTACTTTATCTACTTCTTCTATTCCTTTTATACTTTTGAATTTTCCAGGTTTGTCTTTAGAACGGTAAATAGTGCTTGACAGTTTTTTGTATAGTATCTCGTTTACTAAACTACTTTTTCCTGAACCACTTACTCCAGTTACACATGTGAATGTTCCTTTAGGAAATTTTACATTTACATTTTTTAAGTTATTTTCACTAGCACCTTTTATTTCAATAAATTTTCCATTTCCCTTTCTTCTTTTTTTAGGTACTTCTATTTTTAGTTTTCCACTTAGGTATTGTCCTGTTAAGCTTTTTTTATTTTTCATTACTTCTTCTGGAGTTCCTTGTGCGACTACATATCCACCTTGTTCGCCTGCAACTGGACCTATATCAACTATATAATCAGAAGCCAACATCGTATCAGTGTCATGTTCAACTACTATTAATGTGTTACCTAAATCTCTCATTTCTTTAAGAGACGCGATTAATTTATCATTATCTCTTTGATGTAATCCTATACTAGGTTCATCTAATACATACAGTATTCCTGACAATTTACTTCCTATTTGAGTTGCTAGACGTATTCTTTGTGATTCTCCTCCTGATAATGTTCCAGCACTTCTACTAAGTGTAAGATAGTCTAATCCAACATTATGTAAAAACTTGAGTCTTTCTTTTATTTCTTTCAATATTAGAAAAGATATTTCTTCTTCTGTTTTAGTTAATTTTAATTTTTCAAAGAAAGGTACTAATTCTCTAATTGACATATCTGTTATTTCTTTTATGTTCTTTTTTTGAATAAATACGTTAAGTATTGGTTCTGAAAGTCTTGCACCTTTACATGTATCACATGGAAGTTCTGTCATATATGTTTCTATCCATTCTCTAACACTTGGTGAGTTAGTTTCCATATATCTTCTTTCTAAGTTAGTTATTATTCCTTCAAAGTAATCATAACTTTTTAGCACACTTCCTGTTCTAGTTTCTACTTTAAAATCAATTTTATCTTTAGAACCATAAAATAAAGTATCAAATTCAAATTTTGTGTAATCTTTTATTGGTTTATTCAAATCTATATTATAATGCTCTGCTACAATTGATAATTTTCTATATGCTATTTGTATTGTTTCTCCACTTTGAAAAGACGCGACTGCACCATTAAGAATACTTTTTGTTTTATCAGGTATTAGCAAATCAACATCTATACTCATTTTAACTCCTAGACCTTTACATGTAGGACAAGCTCCATAAGGGGAGTTAAACGAGAACATTCTAGGTTCTAGTTCTGATATACTATATTCACAGTCAGGACAAGCATAGTTTTCACTCATCAGTATTTCTTTTTCGCCAATTATATTTATTATTACTTTTCCACTTGCTAATTTTGTACTAAGTTCTATTGCTTCAAATAATCTACTTCTTGATTTTTCGTTTATTATAATTCTATCAATAACTACTTCAATAGTATTTTTTATGTTTTTTTCTAAGACTATTTCTTCTGATAGATTTTTTATTTCTCCATCTACTCTTACTCTTGAATATCCATCTTTTCTTAATTCATCAAGTAACTCTTTGTGAGTTCCTTTTTCTCCTCTTACTATAGGAGATAAGACTTCTATTTTTGTGCCTTCTTTATATTCTAAAATTTTATTTACCATTTCTTCTATTGATTGACTTTTTATAGGATGCTTATGTTTTTGGCAGAATGGTACACCAATTCTTGCATATAAAAGTCTTAAATAATCATATATTTCTGTTACTGTTCCTACTGTACTTCTTGGGTTTTTATTTGTTGTTTTTTGGTCTATTGATATGCTTGGTGATAGTCCATCGATTGAGTCTACATCCGGTTTTTCTGAACCACCTAGAAATTGTCTTGCATAAGCACTAAGGGACTCTACATATCTTCTTTGCCCTTCTGCATATATTGTGTCAAATGCTAGACTACTTTTTCCTGATCCACTTACTCCTGTCATTACTATAAGTTTATTTTTAGGAAGTTCTATATCTATATTTTTTAAGTTGTTTTCTCTTGCTCCTTTTATTATTATTTTATCCATTGCTTTCACTCCTTTTACAATACTTATTAAGCGGACATTCTATACATTTTTTCTTATTACAAAATGTGCTTCCTAGTTCCCATAGATATTTATCTAAGTTACTTGGATTTATATTTAATTCTTTACAAGCTTGAACATAATATTTTGATAAATTTTCTATTTCTTTATTAGACAATTTCAATTTGTTAGTAATACCTGTTAAGTAACTTATTTCAATATCATGTCTATCAATAGGAATGTTTTCTATGTTTGCTGTAAAGTCACATACTTCTGTATCTTTAATTATTCTTATTAAAAGATTCCCAGTTTTTTGTCCAAAACATTCTATATTTTTAATAAATTTAGTTAAAACGTCAATATTTTTAATATTTTCTAATTCTTTAGTTATGTCTTTGTAATTACTTAATTGTTTAGATAATTTTATCCATTTTTTTGTTCCTATATTTGGATATCTTGGATGTATATTTTTTATAATAATATCTTTTAGTTTGTCACTATTCATGTTAATTACTTTGTTAGGATTAAATATACTAGGATATTTTAAATACGTGTTAATTAAATTTTGATTATAAATCTTAGAACGCATACCATAGTTTAAAAGACATGAATAAAACATAAAAATAAAATATTCATTAGATTTGTATGATATATTTTGAGGATATTCTACAGTAGCAAGTTCAGTATTTCCATTATAATAATCATTTAAAGTTTTAACTATTTTAACACATTTTTGATAATCAATGTTTTCAGATATTGTTATATTCATAATTTACTTCCTATTTACAATATTATTATTTGCACTTTTGGCAATTTAATGCAATATTATGATAGCAAACATTTTTATGTATGTCAACGCGAACTTATTTAGATATAAAGAAAAAACAATTAAGATTTTTCTTAACTGTCTTACTATAATTAAATTTTATTTTTTTACATTATTAATTTTGAAAGATTTCTACTATAATTATTTGTAGCAATAGTTTTGTTATAGTGGCTTATGTCATTTGTTACGTTTTCTATAATATGTATAAAGTCTGGAATTTCTATATTGTCATCTGTTAAAACATTTATTTCTATTATTCCTAGATGATTATTATTATCAAATATGTCTAAGTAAAAGTATTTTCCTTTATAATTAAAATATATTCTTGTTTTTTCTATCGTTTTAGTATTTTGGTCTTTAAATTCAAGTAAACTTTCATAAATCTTCTTATCTATTTCTTTTTCACTTACTATTATTCTTGTTTTATCTTCTAAAATTTTGTATACACTTAGTTGATATGTACAACATCCATTAATTATTACTTTTCTAATCCTTTTTTCTACATCTTCAGTACTCATTAAGTAATCTTGTGTTATATGAACAATTCTACCGTTTTGTTTTATAAGATTTATATCAGTTTTAGTTAAATCTACTAAGTATTTTTCTTGTCTTTTAATTTGTTTTTCTTTTAATTCAGCATTAATTATGTTTAATACTTCTTTTATTTTATCTTCAAATTTATCTTTAGGTAATACTATTTTGATTTTTTTGTGTCCTAACCAACTTTTTAATGATTTTTCGCCTAGCTTTAAAGCTTCATCTACTTCTTCACTTCTAGCTTGATTGTTTTCTTTAGTATAAAAGTCTTTTCTTCCAACTAAGTTTATTACTAAATCATATTTGTTCATGAGTTCAGCGAATGTTTTCACATTATTAAGTCTTTTTAATACTCCTCTAAATTCTTCTTCACTTACGTAAGCGCAGTTGTCTATTGCCCCTCTATCATACACTATTATGATATTTTCTTCGTTCATCATCTCAGTTGCTCGGTCTATTATTCTTTCTTTAGCTAGCTGCATGCCCAACACTAATTCTTGAAAGTCTATTAAATTAATAGCGCCGTCTCCAAATGGTCTTATTCCTTTCTCAATTAAATAAGTTGCTGTTTCTTCTACTATTATTACTTTATAGTTAAGAGAAGTATAAACCTTATTTATTGTATCCAACACCGTAGTCTTCCCGCTTCCTGGCCCGCCTGTTAAAACTATTCTTTTTATCAAATTTAACACCACCTTACAATTTAATTATATGTGTATTTTGTACGCTTGTCAACTAAAATTTAAAATTTAGACTTTGGAATGCCTAAATTTATTTACTAGTATAGTCTACATTGTACAGTTCTTTTATTAATTCTTCTATAGATTTATTTAATAATTTACATATTTTCTCTGTATTCTCTTTTAATTCTACTACGTTTTCTAATAAAAAGTTTATCATTTTTAAGATTTCTTTTGGTTCTCCATTATGAATTTGGCGATGACATATTGGACATATTAATATATTATTTACTTTGTTATATATTAACTTAGATAATTCTTCTTTTAGTTTTTCATCTTTACAATTTTTGTATACTGATTGACATACAAAGTGATGACCTTCTCTATAAGGTAATCCTGAAGCGGTTATAAATGTTTCATGATTTCTTTTACTATTTTCTTTTATAAATGTACAAGTTTTTAGTTTTATCATTTTATTTTTTAATTCTGTATAAGGATATTCATTTTCACTTAAGTCTAAAAGCAATTTTTCATTATCTGTTATTTCACATTTGTAATTTGTAGTAATTGAGTATGTTTTTTGTAGGTTACTAGTAGAAAATTTATAATCATCTTCGTTATAAATCCATTTTATTTTACCACGACCACCTAACAAACAATATCTGTGATAATATCCTTTTTTATCTTTTTCATATAAATAATTTCCATTTTCATCTTGCACTTTTATAACTATTAATTTTAAAACTATTCTGCTTATGTTGTCTGGCATATTTTTAAATCTTACATAAATTATATCATCTTTTTTTAAGCTTCTATAATCTATATTTTTTATTTGTTCTAAGGTATTGTGTTTGTTTCCATAATATTGTTTGAAGCAATATTTTTCTTCTTCTGAGTAAAGTGCATTATCTAATGCTTTAAAGTCAAAAGCTTGATAATCAAATATGTATAACCATTTTCTTTTCATTGTTTTTTACTTCCTAATTCATAATATTTTTAATCTAAAGTAAATTCATGTATTATTACGCCTTCATCATTAAGGTGAGAATTTACACATAAATTTGCTGGAATTCTTTCATTTGTTCTTGGGTTTATTAAGTCTGTTTTTAATAGTCCTTCATTTTGCAAAACATATATTCTAGTACATTTTGTTTTTACTTCTCCATTTAAAAGTGAGCTTCTATGAACTTCATTATTACTATAGTAGACGTCTGCTGCCATTTGTATCTGTTTTAACACTTCTTCTAATCTTTTTTTTCTAACGCTTTCTGATATTTCATCTATTCCAAGTATTGTTGAACCAGTGATAACTACTAAAAGTACTATAACTACTAATAATTCAACTAATGTAAATCCTTTTTTATTCTTCATTTGTTTCACGTATAATCACCTATTACTATAATATCATAATTTAATAAAAGAAAAAAGAGACTATTTAGCCTCGATTATTAATTTTATAGCTGTTCTTTCTTCACCTTCAATTGTGATGTCACTAAATGCAGGTATACAAACAAGATTTTTTCCAGTAGGTGCTACATATCCACGTGCGATTGCTACCGATTTTATAGCTTGATTTAATGCTCCTGCACCTATTGCCTGCATTTCTACAGAATCACTTGATTCACGAAATAAATTTGCTATTGCACCTGCAACTTTTTGTGGTGCACTTTTACTTGATACTTTTATTATATCCATTTTTAAAACCCTCCTTAGTATAATTATACTCTTAGGTCTATGGTTTATTACAATGTTTTTTGTAATCTTGCACATTCTTTATTTCTTCTAATTTTGTCCTCTAATAATTTAGTTAATTCAAGAATTTCTTTTAATATTATTAGTTCTATTTGCATGTTTTGATTTTCTAATGTTACAAGTTTTGGCACTTCTATATTTTTAAGTAAAATCGTTTTTAATAATTCTTTTGTTTCACTTTCAACATTTTTTGCTTCTAATAAATGCTGTATTTCATTTTTATAAGTTTTAGCACTAATCATAAGTATATCAGATTCTTTTAAGTAATTTAGACACTCGTTTTCTTCTGTTTCTATTTTATTTTGCCATTTATCAAATATTTCTTCTAATTTATTTTTTATTTCTTCTTTTTCTTTAATATTTAAGTTTTCGTTTTCAAGTAATTGTAAGAATTCTTTTATACTTTTTGTAAGTAAGTTTTCACTTATTTCTTTATTGAATTGATTATTTATTAAATTTTTACATGACTTTATTTTTTCTTTTATTTTGTTTAAACTTGGTTTAGGTTTTATTGTTAACATGCTCGCTATAAAAGGCAATAATTCTTTTCTTAAATCAAGTTCAATTAATTCAATACTCATATTGTTATCTTTTAATAGTAAATTATAATATTTTTGAATTATATTTGATAGACTTTTTTGGAATGTAGATTTGTCTTTTTCACTAAAATCATTGATTATTTCTAATAATGTTTTAATATCTACACCTAATGATGTTTCATTTTTTCCATTTAATGTTTCTTCTATTTCTTTTCTTCTTTTTACTTCTTTATATAGAGTATTAATTTCGTTTTCTAATTTAGTATTAGTGTCTTCAAGTGTTAAAAGTGGTATTTCATGTAAATTAGAGAGTTGTAAATTTGTTATTTCTCTTTTTATATGCGAAAAAACTTTGTGAAGTATTCCTATATAATTCGTTTCATAAAGGTTAGAATAGTATGTTATAAAGCTTATTTTATCTTCAAGTGAGTTAATATTTGTTGGAACTTTTTCGAATTCATTATTATTTATTGCTATTTCAAATTCATTTATTTTTTTTAATAAATCTATATAGATATTAGAATATAAATCCCTATATAAACTTTCTAGTTTAATTATAAAATTTTCTCTTATCATACTAGGTTCTAAAGGTTCTAAAACTAGTATTTCGTTTGATGACAAATAATTTTTTGATTTTTCTAGTAGATTTTTATAGTCTTGTATTATTGAGTTTATCTTTTGCTCTATTTCTTGTTTTTCTTTTTCATTCCATATTTCAGTAATAGTTCTTATTTTATTTAATAATTCTTGAACTTCTAAGTCTTTAACTGTTACTGTTTCTTCTTTAATTTCAGTAGGTTGTTCTAATGATTCTAAACTTCTCCATTTTATTATAATTTGTTTTCCAAATATTTCTTTTATAGTAAGTGATTCAAATAAATTAAGTGGAGTTCCAATTATTATAATTCTTTCTAAAAAATATAAATAATGTGTTCTTCTTATTTCTTTTAGTACATTTATAGCATTTCCATTATTTATTATATTTATTTCTTTTAAAGCACTTCCAAATGTATGACTACTTATTTTCTCTATACTATCATATAAAGTTAAAAAGGTTAAACCATTATTTACAAAAGCTTCTTCTGAAATTACTTTGACACTAGATGGTAAATATAATTTTCTTATTCCATTATTTGCATAGGCCTTATAACCTATTTCTTCAACTGTACTTGATATTTCCACTTCGGTTAGTCCATTATATTCATATTGCAGTCCTTCTATCCTTTTATCTTGATTTAATTCTTTATAATCTACATTTATTAGAGTAATGTTTGGAAATATACTTTTTATTATTTCTTCTTCTTTAGTGGATATTTTTCTTTCTGTTATTTTTATAGTTTTTAAATTCTTTTTTAAACTTGATATACGTAAATGGTTGATTAATGGAATAACATTGCCATATAAGTTTTTTATTTCTAGATATTCTACTGAAAAAAAGTTATTTTCTCCTACATATTCTAAACTGTCATATATAATAAGTGATTTTATTTCAATATTATTTTTATAAAGTGCACCTTTTTCTATTGTCTTCATACTTTTGGATAAAATTAAAGTGTCAATGTTCACTTTACTATCAAATATTGATGATATTTTTTTAACTCCATCTGGTACTTCTAATGTGGATGATGTACCTATATATTCAGTCAGAACATTCTTTTTTATTCTAAAACTTTTATCATATTTTTTCATTTTTCCCCCTTAAATTGTAATAGATATTATATTATAGATAAACATTTAAGTCAATAAAAAGAGCTCTTATTTAGAGCTTACTTTTTTAGGTCTACCTGGTTTTTTTGGTTCTGTTTTCGTAGATTTCTTAGTTGTTTCATTTTTTTTACTTGTTGCTTTTTTTACAGATGCTTTTGGTGTGACACTTTTTGGTGATGATTTTACTTCTTTTTTTGGTTTTTCTTTAGTCGTTTTTTTCTCAACTATTTTTATTTCTTTAGCTTTTGTTTCTTTTACTGCTGCTTCTTTTTTTGGACGTCCTGCTTTTTTAGTTTGATTTTCTGCTTTTTCTTTAACTGGTTTCTTTTCAGTTGTTTTAGGTTTTTCTTCTTTTTTTACTGTATTCTTTTTTTGCTCTACCTTTGGTTTTGCTTTTGTTTGATTTATATTTGTTTCTTTTTTAGCTTTAGTATTAACCTCTTTTTTAGTACGTACTGCTGGTTTCTTTTTAGGTTTAGTATTTTCATTAATTGACAAAATTGTTTCTTCTTTTGATTCATTTACCTCTACTTCTTCTAATTTAGAGTTTTCTTCATCAACTAATTTAGATACTATTTTATTGAAAGCTCGATCTGTTACAAATAATTCTATACTGCTTTCTATTGTCATTAATACTCCTGTAGTAATGAAATAATATCCCATCATCATAGTTTGTACAGTTGTTTCGTTAAATAAATTTATTGTAGTAAGTATTCCTATAAATGCTAGTAAAAAAGTCATTATAAATTTAACTACCCATATAAAGTTGTTTTGTCCTTTTAACATTAATACTTTGTATCCACGATTTGCTACCATTAATATTGTATATACTGTCATAGCTGAGCCTAATATCATTGGTAGATTATCTTTTTGAAATACAAACATGTATGTTGCAACTATAATATTTATAAGTGACAACAATAATAGTTCATAATCTCCTTCTTTTCTTTTTACAAAGTATGCAATTATACTAAAAAACGCATAGATATAAAATAATATTGATACATAAAGTATTATATCTGTTAATCCGAAAGCTTTAAATATCATTATTATTATTCCCATTATTAATACAATTACAGATAGTGTTAAACCAGCGATTAAATTTAGGTCAACACTTTTTAAATTTTTCTTCACTTTTAGCCACCTCTATCCTAGAATTAATTTTACAAAATTTTCTTAGTATTGTCAATTAGAAGTGTTCGCCTTTGTTACTTTTTTCGACAATTTTAGTATGACATATTTTTTTGTTTTTTTAATATAGTGTTATATGTCTATATAATTTTTAATTGTTGCTTTTCTATTAGTAAGTGTTATAATAAGAAACATTATTTTTAAAGGGAGAAAAAAATGGACTTGTATTTAAAGAAACATTTAATTTATAATGATAAAATAAATAAAGATTTTACTATTTTTACTTTAAGTGATTTACATATAGATAAAAATTTTAATTTTGAAATATTAAAATCTTTAATTAATGAAGCTAATAGCTCTAAACCTCATTCTATCTTTATTTTAGGAGATTTAGTAAATGATGCTAGTGTTTTGTTTGATTTTAATTTAAAGGGAATTATTAAAGATTTTATTATGAGTTTAGGACTAATATCACCAGTTTTTATTATAAGAGGAGAAAGAGATTTACTTTCTAAAGAAAATAAGTGTTGGAAGAGCATGAACACAGATTCATTTTATGAGAACTTAAAGGATATAAATAATGTACATGTTTTGTTAAATAATACATTTAATTTACAATTTAATAACGTTTCTATTTCTGGTCAAGATTTAGGTAAAAATGCTTATCAATTTTATAAAATGTATGATGAATGTTTAGAAGCTTATTTTTATTATGTTTCTTCTGATATTAGAAAAATGGAGTCAGCAATAGATCCTAATAATTTTAATATGTTACTAATACATTCTCCTATAAACCCTTTTAATAGAGAATTTATAAATTACTCTTTAGTTTTAAGTGGACATATGCTAAATGGTTATGTACCTTGTTTTTTAGACAATATTTTACCTGGTGATGTTGGATTTTTTATGACTAATGGGAAGTTAAGGTTATTTCCTAGAAATTCCAGAGGAAAAGTCTCTTTGGACAGACAAGCTATTGGTATTGTGTGTCCTCCTGTTAATTATGATAATAATAATATTTTAAAAAAATTATATAAACCAAGTGCTTCTTATATACATGTTAAAAGTACAAAATAAAAAGTAGAATTTATCTACTTTTATTTTAATCTTTGATTTATTACTTGTTTTTTTGATAATACCCAGTCATGATTAGTACTAATTACAGTTGAATTACAATATGGACAAGTCGATGTTGTTACATTTTCTAATGGTGCGTTACAATTTGGACATTTATTATCTTTTATATTTAATCCTTTTGTAAATGTCATCTCATATTTGTACACAACTTTTCTTTTATTTGTTCCACGTACGACTTCATCATTTTTATTAACTACATAGTCTAAACAGCTTACTGTCATATGAATTTTTACTGAAATATCATCAGTTCCTTTTTCCATGTTTTTAATACTAAATTCTTCTAAATTAAAATCAGACATAATATTTTTTTGCTTTTTTACTTTTAAAGCCATTAATTCTGATTTATAAAGATTAAATAGTTCATTAGTTGTATGTTTTTTTAGTTCGTCATAGTTAAAATTCATCCATGATTCTTGTATATTTTTATATGCTTCAAATGTAGTACTTCTAAACTCATTTAAATTGAAATCTGGTAGAATTTCTTTTATTTTATTTATATCAAAATCAGTAATATTATTAAATGTATTAATATTATTATTTTTAGTTTTTGCAGCTTTAGATATAACATATGCACTTAATCCTATTCCTAGTACAATAAACAATACAAATGCGAGCAGTGCTCCTCCTAAATCTTCAGATGATGTGTGTTTTCCTGGATAACGTGTATTAGAAGAATTATCTAAATCAAAGTCAAAGTCAAAATCCCAGTCTGAGCCGCCATAGTTGTAATCGTAATCTCCATCCCAACCAGAGTCTGCCTTTAATGTACTTGCTAAACAAAGAAGTAAGCAAGTTATAATTATTAATATTGTCTTTTTTATATTTTTCATTTAAGCTCCTAATTTTATAAATTATTTATTTGTTCATTTAACTTAAATTATTAATAATACTAGTCCTGATACTTTTAGTTTAAACTTCTAATTGTGTTAAAACCCAACTTTTTTTATCTAAGTCAAATGTACTTCCACAGTATTCACATTTACCACTTCTATTTATATCTAATGTTACACCACATCCTGGACATTTTCTTACTGTTCCTAATTCTTCAGAGTCTATAATTTTTGAAAAAATTAAATAGTTATTCTTTTCAATTCTATGACTATTGTTTCCACTTACAAAATCGCCTTCTTCGTTAATAAGATAGTCCATATATCTACTTATTAATTTAACATATATATTTATTTTTCCATCTATTATTTCTACATTCTCTAAATGAGTTTCTTTTACGTTTATTTCATCGTACATTTGAATCAAGTTCTTTTCTGTTAAGCTTTTGACTTTATTCTCTATTTTCATATATATTTCATTGTTTACAAAATGTCTTATATTTTCAATCTCTTTTGTCATTATTGATAAATGAATTTGGATGAAAACATTATCAATAAAAGTTTTAAAGTTACTTTCTGTAAAGTTTGGATCATATTTGATTATTTCGTCTATCATTTTTATTTAATTTCTACTCCGCAGTTTGAACAAAATTTACCAGTTACTGGAGTTCCACAGTTTGAGCAAAATTTAGATTTTTGCGTGCTTGTTTGACTTTCATTTTCTGCTACTACTTCTTCTTTTGGAGCACTTGCATTATTTGCGAATATTGTACCTTGTTCTGGAAGATTAGTTTCTTTTACAATACTTTCTTGTGGAGTATTATTACTATTATTAACAGCATTCATCATGTTACTTGCATTTTGTCCTGCTAAGTTCATTCCTGCAAATCCCATCATAGCACCATTTTCATTTTTAGAAGCATTTATCATAGCTTCGCTTGCTGCATTTGCCATTAAGCCTGATTGTAAATTTTTATCACTAAATATTGTAGCATCATCAATTTTATTAATTCTCTTCATTGATTCATCTGTTAAGTTTATATCCCCAATTGCTACATCTTTAATGATTAATCCATAGTTTTGTTTCCATGATTCATCAAGACATCTATTCATTTCGTCTGAAATATCTGAACCATACATTCCCATATCTCCGAAAGATACTTTATGACGTCTCATTACCACTGAGATTGCCTCGGTTAATTTTTCTACAAATTTTGTTTTTAATTGACTGCCTATTACTTCTTCATATGTTATTGTATCTTTAGCATTTGAACCTATTACACTTGAAACTAGTACTGCTGGATCTACAACTTGAAAAGCATATTCTCCAAAGAATGTAACTTCTAACATTCCATATTTCTCATCTGTTATTTTTTTAGGTTGAGGACTACCAAATTTATTTCCTGTTATAACTTTAGTATTTATATAATATACTCTTTGGTCATGTGCTGTTTGTCCTCCATATGTAATACGTTTACCAATTGTTTTGATTGAGTCACCTAAACCTTTGAAAAAACCACCTTCAAAAACAGTAGGTTCTGATGAATTATCATATTTATAAGTACCTGTTTCAGCAGTAAATTCAGTTATAGCACCATTGTCTATAATCATCATACACATACCTTCTGGAACAACAATTGCGCTTCCGTTAGTTATTATTCCTTCACTTGGTTTTCTGTTTCCATCACCATGACGCACTTCCCCTCTTTGTATCAATATATTTTTTTCAGTTTCAGGACATACTACAAATTCTTTAAATTGATCTCCTAATCCACTAGAAACTGATGTTGTTAAAGCTTTTATTAAGCCCATTTATATCACTTACCTTTCCTATATATTTTATTTTATCAAATTAATTATTATTAGTCATTATTTTTATATATTATTTTTAGGTTTTGTATCTACATATACTATTTGACAGTTAACCATTATAAAAAGAGATACTATTTTATCAAGTATCTCCTTACAGTTTTTAATCTATGTGATTTTATAGGTTTTTAGAGGATTGTATATTTATTCTTTTTTCTATAAATTAATTTATCACTTCTCCTTTCATGTTTATAATTCTATCAAGCGAAAGTGAAATTTATGTGAAAAGAATAAGTTTCTTTTGTGAAGTGTGTAAACTTATTTTTAGTCCATTTCTTGAGAAATCATTTGTTTTTTTGATAATACCCAATCGTGATTAGTGCTTATGACTGTTGAGTTACAGTATGGACAAGTAGATGAGACAACATTTTCTAATGGTGCATTACAGTTTGGACATTTATTGTTGTTATTGTTTATTCCTTTAGTGAAAGTCATTTCATAGTTATATACAACTTTCCTTTTGTCTGTTCCTCTTACAACTTTTTCATTTTTATCTATTATATAATCGTTACATTTTATTAACGCTCTTATTTTTAGAGAGACATTTTCTATTCCTTTTTCCATGTCTACAATTTCGAAGTCTAGCAATTCAAAGTTTTTCATTATGTTTTTTTGTTTTTTAGCTTTTAATGCTAACAATTCTGAATGGTAAGTATTATATAGTTCGTTAGTTGTATTTTTCTTTAGAGTTTCATAGTCAAATTCCATCCATGCTTCTTGTATGTTTTTGTAAGTCTTAAATGTTGTTTGTCTAAATTCATTTTTATCAAAGTCTGGAATAACTTCTTTTATCACTTCTGTTTTAAGTGGACTTATTTTGTAGTTCATATCTGTTGATTCTTTCTTTTGAGTTTTTGTTTTTGCCATACTTTTATAGATTATATACACAAATATAATGAGTACTATTATATTTACAATGGGGTTGTCTGATCCACTAGAGTAAGAACTACCTGAATTAGAACTCCAACTTGAGCCTCCACTAGAAGAACTACTTCCTCCTCCACCATAACTTCCATCCCAGCCTGAGTCTGCTTTTAAACTTACTGTAAAAAAGACTATTAAACACATAAATATTATTGCAAATAGTTTTTGATAATTTTTCATGTTTTTCTCCTCTATTTTAATTTTATTCTATCATTGTTTTTATTTTCTGTAAATTAAAAGAGATACTTCTTTGTCTAGTATCTCAAATGATTTTAATCTATGTAATTTTTATAGGTTTTTAGAGGATTGTATATTTTCTTTTTCTTACTTTTAAATTATCACCTTCCTTATGTTTTTAAGTTTAACATTTTTAAGTGAAATTATTGTGATAATTTTATGTTTTTTATATGTTTACGTCAAAATAGAATGTTGTTCCTTTTCCTTTTGTACTTTTTACTCCATATTTATATCCATGATTTATCAATATTGTTTTCACAATTGAAAGACCAAGTCCTGTTCCAATTTTGTTTCTTTGATGATTTTTTTCACTTTTATAATATTTTTCCCAAATTTTATTTATTTCACTTGGGTCAATTCCTTTTCCAGTATCTGTAATTGAAACTCTTAAGAATTTTTTCTTTTCTTCTATTTTGATTATTACTTTTTTATCTTTTCCTGTGTAGTTTATAGCATTTATTATTAAGTTATATATTACTTGAGTTATTTTATTTTTATCTGCTGTTATATATATTTCTTTTTTACTATCAAATACAAAATTATATTTTTCTTGTTCTTTTAAATAATCAAATCTATGTATTATTGTTTCTATTTCAGAACTTAAATTAAATTTTTCTTTATTTAGTGTATCCATTCCAGATTCATTTCTTGATAATTCTAATATATCATTTACAAGCAGATTTAATCTTTCAGTTTCTTCTATTATTATGTTTAAGTTTTCTTCTCTTTTAATTTCGTTATTTTTATTTAGGTCTCTTGCTGTTTCTGCATATGCTTTAATCATAGTTAATGGAGTTTTTAAGTCATGTGATACATTAGCTAGCAAATCTTTTCTTGTTTCATTTATTTTTTGTAATTCTTCTTTAGTGTAATTTAGTGTATCACTTAATTCTTTTATTTCTCTTATGTAATCATTAGATTCAAATGGAGTGTACAAATCTCCTTTTGCCAATGAGGCAGCACGCTTATTAATTTTTAATATTGGTGTTGATATTCTTTTGCTTATATAATATGCTATAAAAAATGATGATATAAAAACTATTATTGTTATAACTATAAGTTCTTCTCTAATTATGTTAATAGCTGGATCCGTAGGTTCTAGTGAAACGTTTATAAATCCATATGTATTATCATCATATTTTACTGCACTTATTAATGTGTCATTATTTAATGCTGGATTTATTATTTTATAGTTTCTTGTATTTTTTCCACTCGTTATAAAATCAGTTATATAACTATTTACTACTCCTTCGTCTTCTTCTTTAACATAAAGACAGCCTCTTCTTGTACCATTAGAACTATAAACTGTTTCTCCTTCTCTTATTATTTGTATACAGGCATTATTTTCGTAGGAAAGTTGGTCATAATAATTTATAATATCTGTATTTTCTTTTTTTAAATAATATATTTTAGTTTTAAGTGCAATTTTTTCTATAAGACTAGTAGTTCTTCTTTCGTAATAAATATCAAAAAAAAGTACTTGGAAAATCCATAGAAAAGCTATTATCAAAGTAAGAAAAATAGCTAAATGTGACCATATATGCATAGTCAGACTTATACTATTCTGTTTCATATTTATATCCCACCGCCCTTACGGTCTTTATTAGATTTCTGTATTTTCCTAAACTTCTTCTTAGCATTTTGATATGGGTATCTACTGTTCTATAATCGCCATAAAAGTCATATCCCCAGATTACATTTAGCAGTGCTTCTCTTGATAAAGCAATTCCTTTGTTATTTATAAAGTATGTTAATAATTCATATTCTTTAGGTGTTAATTCTATTTCTTTTTCATCAATTGTAACTTTTCTTCCCTTATAATCTATCATTAAGCTTTCATATTTATATATATCTTTAATTTTTCCATCTCTTTTTAATATAGCTTTTACTCTTGCAACAATTTCTTTAGGACTAAATGGTTTAGTTACATAGTCGTCTACTCCTAAATCGAATCCATGTAACTTGTCAAGTTCTTCTTTCATAGCAGTCAACATTATTACTGGGGTTTCACTTATTGTCCTTAACTCTTTTAATGTTTCATATCCATCTTTTTTAGGCATCATTATATCTAATATTACTAAATCTATTTTTTCCTCTTTAAATACTCTTATTGCTTCGATTCCATTTTCTGCTTCAAAAATCTGGTAACCTTCATTTTCCAAATAGTCTTTTATAACGTTTCTAATCAGGATTTCGTCATCTACTACTAATATGTTCATTTCTTCACCCGCCTTTTCTTTTTTAAATTATATATATTAAACGTGTATTTTGTGTGAAATTTATTTATTATCTTTTAATTTTTTTACTTTTTGTTAAAAATTATCTAATTTTTCCATTTTTTAACTGTTATATTTACATAATTAATATTCTATCTTTATTTTAATTTTTAAGACTCTATGTTTGACTCCTTAGAGTTAGTTTAACACAACTAACCTAAATTTCAAAGTAAAACAAGTCATTAAGACTTGCTAGTTAAAATATTCTACACCTATTTGTTTTCTTACTCGGGAAAGAACTTCACTTGCTTTTTCTCTTGCTTTTTTTGTTCCATCTTTTATGATTTCTTCAACTATTTCTGGATGTGTATCATAGTAAGCACGTTTTTCTCTTATAGGTGTTAGCATTTCTTCTAATACTTCAAATAAATATTCTTTTACTGCTTTATCTCCTAAGCCTCCCTGCTCATAGTGAGATTTTAATTCTTCATATTTATCACGGTCTTTACAGAAAGCATCTAAGTATATAAATACTGGATTATCTTTTGTATTTCCTGGATCTTCTATTTTTATATGGTTTGGATCTGTATACATGCCCATAACTTTTTTTCTTACTGTTTCTGTATCATCTGTTAAATAAATACAATTCCCAGCTGATTTACTCATTTTAGCTTTTCCATCTGTTCCTGGAAGCCTACGTGAGCTTTTATTTTCTGGTATTACATATTTAGGTCTTACTAATGCTTCTCCATACGTATTATTAAATGTATCAACTATTTCACAAACTTGTTCTAGGATAGGAATTTGATCATCTCCTACTGGAATGATATTTGCGTCAAATGCAGTTATATCTGCTGCTTGACTTATAGGATATGTTAAAAATCCTACTGGTATACTTTCTTCAAATCCTCTTTGTTTTATTTCTTCTTTTATTGTTGGATTTCTTTTTAGTCTTGATAATGTTACTAAGTTCAAATAGTACATTGTAAGTTCATTTAATTCTGGTATGCCTGATTGTACAAAAAATGTTATTTTATTTGGATCTAGTCCTATAGATAAATTATCTTTTATTACTTCAAAGACATTTTCTTTTATTTTTTCAGGAGTTTTTGCATTGTCAGTTAAACCTTGCATATCTGCTGAAAATACATACATTTCATCATAATCAGCTTCTATTTGATATTTTAATCTAAGTCTTAAAGAACTTGCTAAATGTCCTAAATGTAATTTTCCAGTTGGTCTATCTCCAGTAAGTATAACTTTTTTCATATTTTCTGCCTCGTTTCTTTTATATATTATAATATTTACTTTATGTTTTGACAAATAAAATTTGTATTATTCTTCTTCAATGTTTGTTTCTTTTGTTTCTAAGTCGTAAAATATATTATAAGTTTTTGTAATAAAGCCATCTGTATTTATTTCTCTAACTACTATTTTTAAAACTTGTTTTAATAATCCATCTTTATTTGTTATTTCTGTTTTATATATTTTATCTAAATGTGCATTATTTTCCATTTCTAAAAGTTCAGTTTCTTCTTCTGTTATTAAGTCTATAAGCATTATTTTTCCTTTAGTTGCTGTCACATAATAATTATCTATCATATTATATTTGTCACTTATAGATAGTTCTTTTCTATTTATTATTTCTCCTTCTAAGGAATAAACTATCACTTCTTCTTTATCTAATACTATGATTTTATCATTAACTTCTGAAATTTTATCAAATTTTCCTTTTATTTGCCCGATTTGTTTTTTTGTTTGTAAGTCATATATTTTATATGTAGTTTCATTGTTTGTAGTATTTATCAAGGTTATAAAAGCTTTATTATTTTTTATTTCTAATTTGCTTACGTTTTGGTCTTTATCTTTTTCAACTTCTAATATTTCTCTTTCTTCTTTTATGTCAAGAAAAGTTATTTCATTATTTAGAGTATTTATTAGATAATCTTTGTTAAGTACTGTTATATTTTCATATTTATCTTCATACATTATTTTTTTATTTTTTAAATTATAGTAACCTCTTATATTGTTGTAATGAAAAGATATTCCTATAGCTTCTAATTTAAGATTATTTTGAGTATAACTTTGACCATCTTCTAAGATAAGCGAATAAAAACCTTTAGGTATATTTGTTATTAGATTCTCTGTTCTATTTTCTATGTCTATAAGTCTTAAGTTTTCATTTTGTATTAAAAGATATTTTGTATCTTTATTACCTGTGATTAATTGTGCATTATTTTCTTTATTATCATTATTTATGACCAAGTATAGTTCTCCTTGACAATTTGAGTTTAAACATAATTCTCCATTTTCTTCTTTATATATTTTTAGAAATTCTTTTCCGTTTTTAGGTCCTAAAACTATATATGGTAATATTTCTGGATGATCTATTTTATATTTATAGCCTATTAATCCTAATGATAATGATATTAAAAATAATATTAGCGTTATTATCTTTAGTGGTTTTCTATTTCTCATTCTTCTCCTTCTTTCTATTTTAGTATAAAATCTAACTTATTTTTACTCGATTTTAATCTTAGTGTAAAAATTATCTAATAATCGAATTTGTCTAAAGTAGTTTTAAACTCTATGTAATAAACTTTTTTGTAGTTCTTTATGAGTAAATCATGAAGCTATAAACTTTAATGTACTTATTATTTTCATTATACTCCTTAATACCATAATTTATCTAAGCTTAAACTTGTACTTTCTGGCATAGGATTAGGTAGTTCTAGTTTAACAAGTAAAGGTATTTTGAATCCAGATCCAAAAACAAACGCTGTTCCTGGATTTAAAGTTTTTAATTTTTCTAGTGATTCCTCTGATATATTTGTACTTATACTTTTAACAATTTCAAAATCTTTTGGATGATATAATCTAAATACTATGAAGTTCGCACATTGACTTAATGCAGTTGATGATAGTTCACTAGGTCTTTGAGTTATAAATGTCATTAGTGTTCCATATTTTCTTCCTTCTTTTGTTATTCTGTCAAATATGTTATAACCAATCACGTCTATATCTGTATCATTTTGAACATATCTATGCGCTTCTTCTAATATTAAGTTTATACTAAAGGAACCGCGGTTTTCTAATTTTGTTGTATAAGTGAATAAAAGTTTAGAATATATTTTTGTTAAAATTTTGGCAAATCTATCATCTACATGTGATAAATTTATGTTTAATAATTGAGCAGGATTTCCATCTATTCTCCTAAATAATCTTTCTACATATTGTTCTTTAGTTATATATTCTTTTACGGCAAATATGTTTTTATATTCACTGTTTATTATTGTTTGTAACCTAGATTTTAATATGTTATTTTTACTATATGCTACACTTGAATTAATTGTTCCTTCGCTAATAAGTGCAAATTCTAAAGCGTAATATAAATCATTTAGAGAATATACCATTCCATCTTTTCTTTCTATATTGTCTAATGTTATTCTTTCAAATTTTTGTAGAAATTCAGTAACTAATAGAATTGCATTCATTTTTCCTTGTTCATCAATTAGTAAGCATTGTTTTAATGTTCTATTGTATCCAGGTTGCTCAATAATTGATTCTAAATTAAGACTATCTGTATTATAGTGTGATAAGACTGCTATTATTTGATCTCTTATAATTGAGGATGTTTTTCCACTTCTTAAAATGTCTAATAAACATTTGGCAATTATATCATTTTTATATTCTTTTACTTTTGGGTCAGTACTTGTAAAAATATAGACTAGTTTTAAAGTTTTTTCTAAAACTGGTATTATATCAGCATCTGTAACTGAAAGTAATATTGCAAGATCATCAACTTCTAAAAAATTTACTGGTAAATTTAAAAGTTCTTCATCATTAGTTTGTATTAATGTAGTGTATTTCTTGAATCCTAAATTCGGTATTGAATTTAAAGTTTCAAAAGTTTTTACATATTCACCATATGCGTCAAAAAGGACTATGTGAGACTTTATAGGTTTCTCTTGACTATTTATAAATAAATTTTGTAGTATTCTAGCTACTCCACAAGATTTTCCTGAACCAGTATTTCCAATTATAGCACTATGAGAAGCATATAAGTTATTTATTTTTACAGACACTGGAAAATTTGTATATATTGGTGAATTACCTAATAATAAATATTCTCTTGTACTCGTTCTTTTTCCTATTATTAATTCAAGTTCATCTGTATTTATTATTCTTGGAATACAATCACTGTTAGGTTTTTTAACAACTCCTGGAGAAAATACTCCTAATAATATTTCACCTACTAGAAGAACTTTAACTTGTTCAGTGTTAATTTCTAGTATTTCTGCTACTACTTTTCTTTCCATAGTTTCAAATATTACATGATACCCTATTATTTCTGACTGAGCCACTTTACTTATATTTATTAAAGTTAAAACATTATTTTGAATTGCTATAATTTTTCCAAACATAAACTCACCTATCTATTCTTTATTAATAGGATAGCATATTTTATCATTTATATAAAGATTTTTTAGTTTTATTCTTAAGTTTATTTATCTCTTCTATTGATATATTTGTATATAGTTTTATCTCATCTAATGATTTGTTGTTTTCTAACATTTTTAATGCTATTTCTATTTTTCCTTCGTTAAATCCAGAATTTTTTCCCTCATTAAACCCATCATCATAACTACTTTGTAACTCACTTCTATGTAATACTTCATTTAACCATA
>CANSWR010000007.1 GCA_947650795.1 uncultured Bacillota bacterium
CGTAGGAGTCTGGGCCGTGTCTCAGTCCCAGTGTGGCCGATCAACCTCTCAGTTCGGCTACGCATCGTTGCCTTGGTAGGCCATTACCCCACCAACAAGCTAATACGCCGCAGGCTCATCTCTAAGCGAAGCTTTAAAGGCTCCTTTAATATTACTATCACATTCGGTATTAGCAGTCGTTTCCAACTGTTGTCCCCAACTTAGAGGTAGATAACCCACGTGTTACTCACCCGTTCGCCACTGAGTGCAGAATCCACGTCCGTCTTCATTCTATCTTTGAGCAAGCTCTCAGACTTCATTCAAATTTCAGTGGGGCACTCCGTTCGACTTGCATGTCTTAGGCATGCCGCCAGCGTTAATCCTGAGCCAGGATCAAACTCTCAATATAAAATCTATTCGATTTTTTGGAATTGATTTTGTTTAAATCCTAACTATTAAACTCATTTCATTTTACTTAGTTTTCAAAGATCATTTCTTCTTGCTTTTCCTGGTTGCTCCTATAATATATCAAACTCAGTTCTTAATGTCAACATCTTTTTTTAATTTTTTTTAAGATGTTTACAAATTGTTTTAATTTCAGTATTTAACTGAGTTTTTCAACCTTTTCTTCGGTTGACGGGTTATATATTACCACTCTTGTTTTAAAGATGCAATACTTTTTTTTATTTTTTTTAATTTTTTTACAATTTTTTTATAAAAAGCATATTAATTACCCGTTTTTAAATAGCTTTTCTACTTTAATATATGTCATAAATAAAAAAAGATTACTATTATTTACTTATCTTTTGATAAATTTTAAAATAGTAATCTATTACTTTTGGATCAAAAGGTGACACACCTGCTCTTTTCATATTTATTAATGATGTTAATTCATATTTAATAATTTCATTAATTTCATATGGATACTTCATAATTCTTCTATGATAATTATATTCATTTCTATCAAGAACTCTAAATGCGCCATCTGCAAATACCCGTAAGTCTAAATCGTAATCAATATATTTTATTACACCGTTATCAATAACAAATGGACTTGCTATATTACAATAGTAAAATAATCCATTACTTTTTAGTTGTGCTATTATGTTAAACCATCTATTTCTGTAAAAAAACATTATAGCAGGTTCTTTAGTATGCCAACTTCTACCATCTTTTTTTGTTACTAATACATTATTATTTCCTAGTACTATATAGTCTTTTTTTATATCTAACACAACTGCTTTATTCCATGTTTTATATATTAGTCCGTTGTGTTTATAACAGTGAATTTTGATTACGTCTCCAATTTGTATTCTCATAGATACGCCTCTTTCACTAATAATATTATAACATAATAATTTAATTTTTCAAAATTTTTAGTTTTTATAAACTGTAAACTTTTTATAATTTTTAAAATAAAAAGCTTCACCTCTTTAAAGAAATGAAGTTTAATTATTAATAGTTCGGCGTGCCATATCCTAATATATATGCACTATTCATAGGATAGCTATGTGTACTACAATCGTCATTTAATGTATTCCCTTCTACTGTATAAACTGTTCCGCCATCTGCATATCTAACATAACCAGCGTGATCTGATATTCCATTATAATCCCAATCAAAGAAAATTAAATCTCCTTCTCTTGGCACATAATCTCTACCTCTAAATAAACTATTATTCATAAACCAAGATGCTCCTACACTAGCTCTTGCAAATTTTGGAATTATATTTTCTGATATGCCAGCTTGATTAGCTACCCAAGATACAAATATACTACACCAATCAACACGACTAGCAAAACCATACCAAGACCAATAAGGATATCCACCAACATTTCCTACTTGGGACATTGCAATGTTAACTACATCTACATTTCCTACTCCTGTTGGTTCTATATAATTATATGTAGGAGTATAATATTTTTTCTCCTCTGCTTTTTTGATTTCTTCTTGTCTTTTTTGTTCTTCTAATTCTTTTGCTCTTATTTCTTCTTCTTTAGTTTTTTTAATTTCTTCTATTGTCTGGAATTCTGAAAAAGCAGGCATACATGATTCAGTTGGAAGTATAGCTATTGTCTTATCTGTTATATATGCTGTTGTTGGAGAATTATTAAAACCTAATATAATTAATCCTAATAAAAGAATAGTAGGTATTAAATTAATCATTATTTTATTTTTAATTCTGCCTCTAACCCTATAAGCATATTTTAATATAGTTTTATCTATATCAAATTTACTAAATATTTCATATTCTTCATTTGTAAGACTTTTAAAATATTCTTTACTTTTTCTTAATACTTCACTATGATTCATACTTGATACTACCAATGGAGAAAATTCCGAATATTTTATAAGAAGGTTCTCTGCTATTTCTAATGAACTTTTTTCAATATTTTTAAGTGTATTTTCTTTTAAACTGTAATCTAACATTTCACTTTCTATTAAAAGTATAGTTTTTCTATTTGGACAATTATCAAACAATTTTTCTAATATTTCCTTAAATATATTATATTCTTTATTTTCAATAAATATTTTCTTTATTAGCTTTTCTTCATATCCTCTGAATAGTAATAGATTTTTAAAATTAGTATTAGTAATATAATTAAATAATGTTATAGAGCTTTGAAGTTTTTCTAAATCTTTTTTACTCATTAAATCATTAAGATATTTTTTATTTTTTAATAAAAGATTTAGTACGTCTAAAATATTAGAAAAGATAAATTTATCATTTAGATATTCTCTAGCTTCTATTATGTTATTTATTTCATAATCTTTTTCTTCTATTAATTCTACCCCATGTATTAATGGAAATATAAATTCTATATATTTACCTATATTATTCTTTTTCTTTATATCAGATATTATTTCATTTAGTATTTCTTTTTGTTTATTTTTATATCTGTTTAGATTTATTGTCATTCTCAACTCTCCTTGTATTGTTCTTTACAAGGATATCAAAAAAAATCAACTTTGTCAAATCTGTGTAAAATTCTGCACTACAGTATTGACTTGTGATGATTTAAAACTTCTTTTATAATAGATTCTCCATTTATTGAAGTATCTAACATTTTTAAAACATCATTGTGACTATATGTTTTTATTATTTTAAGAAAAAGATTGTAATAATCTTTAAAACTTGCATTACCATTTAGAATATCTTCTTCTGTAGATGTGATTTCTGTTTCTTCAAAGTGTTGTTTACTTAAAAATATTGCTATACCTTCCCAAAGTGGGGTAATTGGAAATAAACAATTTGAAAAGATTGCATTTATTACATGTATGAACTCATGAATAAAAGTTTTTCTATAATCTTCAAAGCTTTCTTTATAATGCACAGTATTTTTGTAGTCACTATATGAAAGTATATATATTCTATAAAATTCTTTAGAACAGTAAACAAAACCTACTACCCAGTCTTTGCATTCATATTTTATTAATTCTAAAAATATATTATTTAGTTCTTGTTTTGTTGGTACAATATTTATTTCAATTCTTTTAGTAGGGTGTATTCCAAAAAAGTTATAGATTTCTTCTTTATTTTCTTTTAAATATATTAGTAATTCTTCAATGTATGCTAGATCCGCTTTAGAATATTTTATTTCTATATTTTCTAAAAGTTTTTTCATAATTTACTCCTAATTTATAAAAAACACAGTTTATTTAACTGCGTTTATTGCGCTTTGAAGTTGTACATCTTCTTCATAAGGCATATTTTCATAGTATGCACTGTTGGCTTCAATATCAGGATTAATTCCTTTTCCATTAATTTTATTTCCATTAGGTGTTAACCAATATGCTGTTGTTACTTTTATCATTCCACCTGTTTCAAGTTTTGAAGTTTCCTGAACTGTGCCTTTACCATAACTTGTTGTACCAACTAATGTGGCACCATAACTTTCTTTTAAGGCAGCAGCTAATATTTCTGATGCTGAGGCACTTCCATTATTCATGAGTACTGCTACTTTATAATTTCTAGAGGCTTTTGTTTTATCTTCATAAAAAGTTTTGTCATTTTTACTTTCTAGGCCATAAATATTTTTTCCTTTTTCTATAAATAATTCAGCAATACTTACAGCAGAATTTAGGTATCCTCCTCCATTATCTCTTACGTCTATAACTAAGCTGTTTATTTTTTCTTTTTCTAATTCTTCTAAGGCTTTATTAAATTGTTCATAGGTTGTATCAGAAAATGTTGTTATTTTTAGATATCCTACTCCTTCAAAAATATTTTTTTCTACTGATGGAATGTATACTTGTTTTTTATTTACAGTTACTACTTTTGTTATTCCACCTCTTAAAACACTTATTTCCACTTGATCTTTTTTTGAAGTTTTTATTAAATTAGATACTTCTGCTGCTGTTTTCTTTGTTACATCTTCGTTTTCAACCTTTACTATTATATCTCCTGGTTCTAATCCTGCCTCTTTTGCTGGACCATTTTCAAATACTGTGACGATTAAAACTCCTTCTTCTACTTTTGATATTTCTACACCAATTCCTTCATATTGTCCATTTAATCTATCTGTTAAATCTTCTGTCATTTCTGGATCTAAATAACTAGTATAAGGGTCTCCTACATAGTTATACATTCCTTGTATAGCTGAATTTATTAAACCTTTTTCATCAACTTTTTCTACATAACTTTCTAATATATTATTATAAGCACTTTCAAATTCTTCTAAATAATCTCTTGCACCTAAAAATTTATTAAATCTTGTTCCATTTGAATTATGATAAACAATTAAACCAGTTGAAACTGCTACTACTAAAGCAGTCATTAATATTATTATAGTCACTTCAAATAAGTTAAAAGTAGCAGCGTGCTCATTGTTCTTTGTTTTTATTTCTTCTTTTTTTATATTTTTTTCATCGTTCATTTGTATCACACTTTCTCCTTATTATAATCATATCATAAAGATTTATTTTATTAAAGATTTATTAATCTGTTTTCACATAATTTTACTTTTTTTATATGAATAACATAACTATAAGTCTGAGTATTAATAATTTATTTAACTATTTTAATTTTACTCTTAGAGTTTTGTTTTAATTCTTATATTTTATAAATGTTTAAAAAGTATATACTTTTGACAAAATTAAAAACTCCAGATAAAACACTGAAGTTTTATAAATTACATTTTTCTTGAAGCTTCTTCTGTCAATTCTTCTGGTAATTCTCTTGCTATATTTAATCGCATGTTGTCTATTAAGTTTTGACCATACATTATAGATGAAACTTCAATAGGCACTTCTTTCAAACATACTCCTAAATCTTTTGAAGCTTCTCCTAAATAATTTAATACTGTTTCTAATTCCTTTGTTCTTACTACACTTAACTGTGCAATTAATTCTTTACCTGAACAATATAATCCATAATATTGAAACCATCTTCTTGAACCTATAAATGCATTTACTTTACAATATTCAACTGCTTCACTTGATAAGTCTAGATAAGTTCTAGATAATAATAACCTTTCTCTTAATTTCCTCTTTTCATCATTTTTCATTTCTTTTCCCCCTTAACTGATTATAATTGTACCATAAAAAGTATAATATGTCAATAGTTTTGTATTTTATTTTGTCTTTTACTATTTTTCACTTATATTATAAAATTTAGATTAGTTAGTTATTTAGTTTATTTGATAATACAAATAAGCGTGTTTTTAATTTACTTTGTATGAGTTTTATAATTTAATAATCCGCTATAGGAGGTAGAAAAATGTATAAAGATACTTGATATTCCAGCATATAATTTTGCTTTAATTAGGAGTGGAGATTATGATTTTGAACAGACCAATAATGATATAGTTGATTTTAATAATATGAGAGTATTCTCTTTTGATGATTTAGACGGTCTAACTCTTAGAGAAATAGAAACATTACTTGGTCTTAAAAAGCTTAAATTTGGTTTAAATCAAATTTTTTCTTATAATAAATCTGGTTTAAATTATAGACATTTATTTTTTATTGTCAATTATGCTTTAGATTTAAAGGATTTAGAAGTAAATGATAAAAGAATTGATGAGTTAATAGAAGAAAAACTTATGAACGCTTATCAAAGTGCTAGTGAAGAAGAAAAAAAGATATTTAATAGTTTCTTTGAAAGATATCAAGATAGAACTCATAAAAATACTGTAAATAGAACTTATAGAATGCGTGGACTTAGGAATGATAATTAATTATTACATAAAAAAACTCCAAATTTAATGGAGTGTTTTTTTATACTAATTCAAGACGTACTATTAAAGCGTCGTCTCCAATTCTTTCTTTTAGTTTGATGATTCTAGTATAACCACCTTGTCTATCAGCATAACGAGGTGCTAGTTCGTCAAATAATTTTTTTACTGCTTCTGTATCATTTTCTAAAAATGCTAGAGCTTTTCTTCTTGAATTCAAATCACCTTTTTTGGCATATGTAATCAATTTTTCAACAAATTTTCTTGTTTCTTTTGCTCTTTCTTCAGTTGTTTCTATAAATTCATTCATTATTACAGTTTTACTTTGACCAGAAAGAATACTTCTTCTTTTTTTAGTGTCTCTATTTAATTTTCTATATAATGCCATGAGTACCTCCTATTCTTCATCACGGAACTTAAGTCCCATTTCTTTAATTTTATCCATAACTTCTTTTAATGATTTTTTACCTAAGTTTCTAATTTTCATCATTTCTGATTCTGTTAACGATGTTAAGTCTTGTAATGTATGATGACCTGCTCTCTTTAAGCAATTGTAAGCTCTTACAGAAAGATCTAATTCTTCAATTGGTGTTTCTAATGTCTTTTGGATTGGGTCTTCTTCTTTGTCTGCTAGAAGTCCTGTCATGTCTGCGATTTTATTTAGTTTAGTTAATACATCGAAATGTTCTATTAATATTCTACTAGCTAGTGCGATTGCTTCTTGTGGAGTCATTGAACCATTAGTATATACTTCCATAACAAGTTTATCATAGTTTTCGCTCTGTCCAACACGAGCTGGTTCTACTTCATAACTTATTCTTTCAATTGGACTATATAATGAATCTATAGGTATTACTCCTACACTCATATTTTTCATTTCTTTTCTATTTTCTTTAGCATCTACATAGCCACGACCATTTCCTATAGTAATTTCCATGTCTAAACTTCCGCCTTTTGCTAATGTTGCGATTACTAAATCTTGATTAACTATTTCAACATCTGCATCAGGAGTAATATCACCAGCTGTTACAACTCCTTCTCTATTAACTTTTAAGTATAGTTTTTTATCTTCTTCAACATAGTTTTTAACTACTAGTTTTTTCATGTTTAAAACTATTTCTGTAACGTCTTCTACTATACCATCAATTTTTTGGAATTCATGTAATACTCCTTCAATTTTTATGCTTTTTACAGCACTTCCTGGCAAATTAGATAACATTACTCTTCTTAAAGCGTTTCCTAGTGTTGTACCAAATCCTCTTTCTAGTGGTTCAAGTACAAATTTTCCAAAGAAATTGTTTTCTTCATATTCAACTACTTTGTATACTGGTTTTTCAAATCTTAACATAATAATTACCCCTTTCCTTAAACACGTCTTCTCTTAGGTGGTCTACATCCATTATGTGGTACAGGTGTTACATCTGTAATTCCAGTTATTTCTAATCCTGCAGTTTGTAAACTACGTATAGCAGTTTCACGTCCGCCTCCAATTCCACGAACAAATACAGAAACTTTTCTAAGACCCATATCATATGCTGCTTTTCCTGCTGCTTCTGCTGATTGTCCTGCTGCAAATGGAGTCTTTTTCTTTGATCCTTTATATCCTATTGAACCAGCTGAGGCCCAACTAACTACTCCGCCTTCTTCGTCAGTAATAGTTACTATTGTGTTATTATAAGTTGCATGTATGTGGGCTTGTCCTACAGTGACATCTTTCTTGACTTTTCTTTTTCTTCTATTATATGCCATTATTTAACCTCCTATTTTTTCTTATTAGCTATAGTTTTAGCTTTACCTTTACGAGTTCTTGCATTCCTACTAGTTCTTTGACCTCTTACAGGCAACCCTTTTTTATGTCTTGTTCCTTGATATGAGTTAATTTCCATCTTAGTTTTGATGTTCATTTCAACTTCACGTTTTAAGTCTCCTACTAGTACATAGTTATCACAAACTTTTCTTAGTTTGTTTACGTCATCAATGCTTAAATCTTTTACTCTTATATCTTCACTTACTCCAGCTTCAGCGCAAATCTTTTTTGCTCTTGATGGACCTATTCCATAGATATAAGTTAATCCTATTACAACTCTTTTATCTTTTGGTAAATCAATATTTTTTATACGTGCCATAATAACCTCCTATTAACCTTGTCTTTGTTTGTGTTTTGGATTTTCACAAATTACCATTACTTTTCCTTTTCTTTTAATTACTTTGCATTTATCGCATATTGGTTTTACTGATGGTCTTACTTTCATTTTTCTTACCTCCATTATTTTCTATATATTATACGCCCACGTGTTAAGTCACAAATTGGGATTTCTAGTAATACTGTATCACCTGGAAAGATACGAATTAGGTTTAAACGCATTTTTCCAGAAACGCGAGCTTCTACAATATGACCGTTTTCAAGTTTTACTTTAAAGTCTCCTCCTGGTAGTACTTCTAAAACTTTTCCTTCAGCTTCAATATAACCTTTTTTAGCCATTTATTCACTCTCCTGTTAGTATTTTATAACCTTCTTTGGTTACAACTATTGTGTGTTCATAGTGAGCAGCTGTGCTCCCATCTTGTGTACTAATTGTCCAGTCATCTTCTAATAACCACACTTTTCGTCCTTTTAAACTAAACATTGGTTCTATTGCAAGTGTCATTCCACTTTTGAGTGTAATATTTTTTGCTTCTTCGTTACTATAATTTGGAATATATGGATCTTCATGCATGGTCTTACCGATTCCATGCCCAGTTAATTCTCTTATTATTCCATATCCATAAGTATTTGCAACACTTTCAATAGCTTCGCATACATCGTTTAGTTTTACCCCTTC
This sequence comes from uncultured Bacillota bacterium, assembly GCA_947650795.1. Classification (GTDB taxonomy): domain Bacteria; phylum Bacillota_I; class Bacilli_A; order RF39; family UBA660; genus MGBC139354. The sequence goes on from CANSWR010000007.1 coordinate 8,978, forward strand.
TTTGATTACACTTAATCCTTTATATAAGGCCTCTTTAGTGTGAATCATAAGGTTTTTTTTCTCTTCAGATACTTTTCCGACTTTATAAGTTCTCGCTGTATCTGCGTGATAGCCTTTGTAACAAGCAACTACGTCTAATGATATTATGTCTCCATCTTTAAGCTTTCTATCTCCTGGTATTCCATGCACTACTTCTTCATTTATTGAAGTACATATACTTGCAGGATACCCCTCGTATCCTAATTCTGATGGAACACAATCATGACTTCTTATAAATTTGTCTGCAAAGTCATTTATTTCGCTTGTTGTTATTCCTACGCGTATGAATCCCTCCATAGCTTCTAATAAGTCATAACATACTTTTCCTGCATATTCCATTAGACGTATTTCTTTGTCATTTTTTATGCTAATCATTTTTTACTCCTAAAGCTTCTTCTATTTTAATGAATACTTCTTCTACTTTACCGCTTCCGTCTATTTCAATTAATTGATTTTTATTTTTATAATATTCTATAACTGGTAAAGTTTCATTCATATATATATTATATCTTGTTTCATATGCTTCCTCTGTATCATCTTTTCTTGAGTTTAATGAAGTACTACAATCGTCGCATATATTTGGATTTTTAGGAGTTAGGTTAGGGTTTTCTAGATTGTAAATTTTTTTACAAACTGGACAAGTCATTCTACCTAATATTCTTTTAAGACCTGTTTCTTTTGTTATATTTATAAATATTACTTTATCAATATTTATTTCTAATTTGTTTAATATTTTCTCTAGTTCTTCAGCTTGATTTATTTTTCGTGGAAATCCATCTAACATAAATGGTTTAGATAAATTTATGTTTCTAAGTTTATTTTCAATTAACTTATATACGATTTCATCATTTATCATTTCTCCACGACTCATAAGCTGATTTATTTCTTCTCCTAGTAGTGTTTGTGCAGCAACTTCTTCTCTTAAAACATCTCCTGCACTTATATGAGTGAAACCATATTTACTACTCAATAAACTACTATATGTTCCTTTGCCTGCAGCTGGTGGTGCTATAAAAATTATATTCAATTTTTACCTCCTATACGCACGTGATGCTACTGAACTTTCTAATTGTTTATAAGTTTCTAGTAATACTCCTACTACGATTAGTATACTTGTTCCACCAAGAGATACAGTACTTGGTAATTTAGATATCCAACTGAATACTATTGGTAAAGCTGCTATTATTGCTATGAATATTGCTCCTAGAAATGTTATTCTTGATAAAACTTTTGATATGTGCTTTGTTGTTTCTTTTCCAGGTCTTATTCCTGGAATATATCCATTTTGTTTATTTAAGTTTTTAGATATATCTTCTGGATTTACTGATGCTACGTATGTGTATCCGTATGTAAATAATATTATTAACAATATGTATACTACAAAACCTACTGGTGTAGTAGTTGTTAAGTATTTTGTTACAAATGTAGTAAAGCCTTTTCCTTTTATGAAGTATGTAAGCGTTGTAGGTATTGCCAATATAGCAGATGCAAATATTACTGGCATTACTCCTGCACTGTTTATTCTAAGAGGCAAGAATGATTGATTTTTTCCATATGATCCTGTACTTCTGTTAGAATATTGTATAGGTATTCTTCTTTCTGCTTCTTGAACAAATATTACTCCAATTATTATTCCTATATATATAAGTAAGAATAATGCAAATGATAGACTTCCTAAAAATCTATTCGCTCCACTTGATACTAAAGTTTTGAACGCATCTATCATCATACTTGGAACTGTATTTATTATACCTGCCATAATTATTAAACTTATTCCATTACCAATTCCTTTGTTAGTAATTTCATCTCCAAGCCATAACAAGAATGCTGTTCCTGCAGTTAATATTACACTTATTTGAATATATTCTAGTGGAGATCCACCTTTTTGTAAGAACATTAATGAATATATGTATCCTTCTACGAAAGCAAAGAATATTCCTAAGTATCTATTAATCTTATTAATTTTTCTTCTACCTTCTTCTCCCATTTCTTTTAATTCTTGGAAATATGATATACCCATTATATCCATTTGTAATACTTGTAATATTATAGATGCTGTGATATATGGCATTACACCTAGAGCAAAGATACTAAATCTTTTTAGTCCGCCTCCACTCATTATGTTTAATAATTCTAGAAAGCCTAAGTCTCCAGTGTTAACGTTTACATTAGGGACTACAATTGCATTTCCTAGTGAAAATATGAAGAGTGCTACTATTGTGAATAGTACTCTATTTCTAAGGTCAATGTTTGTTTTCTTAAATATTTGCTTAAATGTTGCAAACATCTAAATCACCTCTACTTTTCCACCAATACTTTCTATTTTGTTTATTGCACTATTTGTGAATACATTAGCTTTAACTGTTAGTTTCTTTTCAAGTGTTCCACTTCCTAATATTTTAATTCCACTTAGTTCTTTTTTAACTAGTCCACATTCTTTTAAAGTTTCAGGTGTTACAGTTGCCCCATTTTCGAATCTGTTTAGGTCGCTTACATTTACTACAGAATATCTCTTTGTAAATCTAGCATTATTAAATCCACGTCTGGGAATTCTTTTATATATTGGATTTTGTCCTCCTTCAAACCAAGGTTTAATGCTTGATCCAGAACGTGCTTTTTGACCTTTTTCTCCACGTCCACTTGTTTTTCCTAATCCACTTCCTGGTCCTCTACCTACTATTTTTCTTGTATGAGTAGATCCAGGATGATTTTTTAATTCATGTAATTTCATTATCCTATAATCTCCTCTACTTTTTTACCACGTAATTCTGCAATATGTTCAGCACTTCTTTGTTTTTTTAACGCATCCATAGCAGCTTTAGCAGTATTTATTTGTGTATTGCTTCCAAGTGATTTTGATACTATATCTTTTACACCTGCAAGTTCTAATACATTACGAACTGGTCCACCAGCAACTATTCCACGACCTGCTTGAGCTGGTTTTATTAAAACTTTAGCTGCGCCACAAATACCAATTACTTCATGACTAAGAGTTCTATCTTCAACTAAGTTAACTTTAATAACATTTTTCTCAGCAGCTTTTATTGCTTTTGAAATTGCTTCTGGTACTTCATTAGCTTTTCCAGTTCCAAGTCCAACTTTACCTTTTCTGTCACCTACTGCAACAGTAGCAGTAAATTTCATTGTACGTCCACCTTTAGTTGTTTTTGATACACGTCCAATTGAAATTACTTTTTCTTCATAAGGACTTTTCTTAACAAATTCTTTTTTGTTATTTCTTTCTTTATTATTTTCTTTCATTAATAATATCCTCCCTTTAGAATTTAAGTCCAGCTTCACGTGCTGCGTCTGCTAGGGCTTTTACTCTTCCGTGATATGCGTATCCTCCACGGTCGAATACTACTTCTTTGATGCCAGCTTTTATTGCTCTACTTGCAACTTCAGCACCAACTTTTGTAGCAACTTCGATATCATTTTTATCAAGTTTCATATCTAATGAAGAGGCACTTACTAATGTTACACCTTTAACATCATCTATTATTTGAGCATAGATGTTTGTATTACTTCTGAATACATTTAATCTAGGTGTTTCGCTTGTACCAGATAAATTTTTTCTAATACGAGCGTGTCTTTTAATACGATTAACGTTTTTTGATTCTTTTTTTATCATATTTTACCTCCCTATGCAGCTTTCTTTCCTTCCTTACGTCTTATTGTTTCATCTTTGTATTTAATACCTTTTCCTTTGTAAGGTTCAGGTTCTCTTACTTCACGTACTTGGGCAGCAAATTGTCCAACTACTTGTTTATTGAAACCACTTACTGTTAGTTCAGTTCCACTTGGGCATTCTAACTTTATTCCTGCTGGAGCTTCCATTTTTACTGGGTGACTGTACCCTGCGTTTATTGTTAGTGTATTGCCTTGAACTGCAAATTTATAACCAACACCATTTATTTCTAATTCTTTTTTGAAGCCAGTACTTACTCCTGTTAACATATTAGCTATGTTAGCATTTGTAGTTCCATGAAGTTGTTTTTGTTCTTTTGTATCATTAGATCTTTTTACTAAAACTTTTCCATCTGTTGTAACTACTTCTATTCCAGGTTTAATATCTAGTGACATTTCACCTAATTTTCCAGATACTTTTACATTTTTATCGTTAACATTAACTGTTACACCTTCTGGTATAACTAATTCTCTTTTACCTATTCTGCTCATATTAACTCCTTACCAGATATATGCAAGAACTTCTCCGCCAAGGTTTTCTTTTCTTGCTTCCTTATCTGTCATTATTCCTTTTGAAGTTGATACTATAGCAATTCCAAGTCCATTTAATACTCTTGGAACTTCTTCTGCTTTAACGTACACTCTTAGTCCAGGTTTACTTATTCTTTTAAGACCAGTTATAACCCTTTCTTTTCTTGTACCATATTTTAAATGTAATGTTAACATCTTTTTAGCGCCTTCTTCTTTTTCTTCGAAGCCACTTATGTATCCTTCGCTTTCTAATATAGCAGCTAATCTTTTTGTCATTTTTGAACTTAATACATCAACTGTTTTATATCTCATTGCGTTTGCATTACGAATTCTCGTAAGCATGTCTGAAACTATATCATTCATTTTACTATAGTCCTCCCTTCTTACCAACTTGACTTTTTAACGCCTGGTATTTGTCCTTTATAAGCTAATTCTCTAAAACATATACGGCATAGTCCGAATTTTCTTAATACTCCATGGGGTCTTCCGCATCTTTCACATCTAGTGTAATTTCTTGCACTAAATTTAGAGCCTTTTTTCCAGCTTACTTTTTTACTTGTTTTTGCCACTTCCCGTCCTCCTTATTTCTTGAAAGGTAAACCGAAACCACTTAGTAGTTCTAGAGCTTCCTCATTAGTTTTTGCTGTTGTTACTATGCAAATATCTAATCCTCTAGTTTTGATTACTGTATCGTAGTCTACTTCTGGGAATATAAGTTGTTCTTTTATTCCTAAAGTATAGTTTCCTCTTCCGTCAAAACTTCCTTTTGAAATTCCTCTGAAGTCACGTACACGTGGAAGTGCTATTGTGATCAGCTTTTCTAAAAAGTTATACATGTTTTCTCCACGTAGTGTAACTTTACATCCAATTTTATTACCTTCTCTAAGTTTAAATCCTGCGATTGATTTCTTAGCACTTGTAATAATTGGTTTTTGTCCTGCTATTACTTCTAATTCTTTTACAGCAGCATCTAAGTATTTAGAATCTTGTGTAGCATCTCCTACACCCATATTTAATACTATTTTTTCTAGTTTAGGTACTTGCATTCTTGAAGTGTACTTAAACTTTTCTGTTAGAGCAGGCACAATTTTATTTCCATATAATTCTTTTAATGTTTCCATTATTTGCCTCCTATTTACTTACTTTCTTTTTCAGTTTTCTTCTTTGAACCTTCTTTTGTTTCTTTCTTTTCTACTGCTTTTTTAGGTTCTTTTTTTGTAGTTTTATTTTCTTCACTTGTTAAAACTTTTACATTTGAAATATGAATAGGAGCTTCTGTTTCAAGAATTCCGCCTGTTTCGTTATTACGTCCTGGTTTAACATGTTTTTTTACCATGTTTATTCCTTCAACTATAACACGATTTTCTTTTCTTAAAACTTTTGATACTTTTCCTTCTTTTCCTTTGTTAGTTCCAGTAATTACTTTTACTTTATCTCCAATTTTAATTTTCACTTTGTATCCTCCTATAATACTTCTGGCGCTAGTGAAATGATTTTCATGAAGTCTTTATCACGTAGTTCACGAGCGACAGGTCCTAGAACACGTGTTCCAACTGGACTCTTATCATCTTTAATTAGAACACAAGCATTATCATCAAATTTGATGTGTGAACCATCAGATCTTTTTATGCCTTGTACTGTTCTAACTATTACAGCTTTTACGACTTTTCCTTTAGGAATGTTTGAGTTAGGGATTGCTTTTTTTACAGTTCCAACTACAACATCTCCAATATTTCCGCTTCTTACAAAAGATCCACCTAATACTCTTATTACTAATATTTCTCTAGCACCTGAGTTGTCGGCTACTTTTAAACGGCTTTCTGGTTGTACCATAATACTTGTCCTCCTTTATAGTATGATAGCTTCTTCTACTATGCTATCAAGTTCATATCTTTTTGTTTTGCTTAGTGGACGACATGCTACTATTTTAACTATATCTCCAACTTTAGCTTTATTTTCTTCATCATGAGCTTTATATTTTTTAGAATATTTTACTCTCTTTTTATATAGTGGGTGATTTTTGTAAGTTTCTATTTGAACTACAATTGTTTTGTCCATAGAAGCACTTACTACTTTACCAACTTTTGTCTCTTTTTGCTTTTCCATAATTCCTCCTACTTTTCGTCCTTGCGTTCGTTAAGTACGGTTTTCATTCTTGCTATAAAATGTCTTAAATCCTTAATTTTATGAGGTTTCTCAATTTGTCCTGTAGATGAACTAAATCTTAAATTCCATAGTTCTTCTTTTGCTTCTTTTATTTTAGTATTGATTTCTTCAGTGGTCATTTTTCTTATTTCACTAGTTTTCATTTGCTTCACCACTTTCTTTCATAATAAATTTTGTTTTAATAGGTAGTTTATGTCCTGCTAAACGAAATGCTTCACGTGCTGTTTCTTCTGTTACGTCTGCCATTTCAAACATTATTTTTCCAGTTTTTACTACTGCTACCCATTCTTCAACGTTTCCTTTTCCGCTTCCCATACGAACTTCCAAAGGTTTTTTAGTTCTTGCTAAATGAGGGAATATGTTAACCCAAATTTTACCTCTTTTAGACTTTTTCATTTCTCTTGTCATTGCTACACGTGCTGCTTCTATTTGCCTTGCTGTTATGTATGCACCTTCTTTAGCAACTAATCCGTATTCACCAAATGATAATTTATTTTTACCTTTTGATTTTCCTTCGTAACTTATACGATGAGGTTTTCTATATTTAGTTCTCTTTGGTAGTAACATCTTTATTACCTCCCTTTACTTTCTTTGCAGGAAGGATTTCACCTTTGTAAATCCATACTTTTACACCGATTTTTCCATAGATTGTATCTGCTTCTTTATGAGAATAATCTATATCTGCTCTTAGTGTATGTAGTGGAACTGTTCCTTCTGAGTATCCTTCACTTCTTGCTATTTCTGCACCGTTTAGACGACCAGATACTTGAGTTTTAATTCCTTTTGCTCCTGCTTTCATTGTGTTTCTGATAGCACGTTTTTGTGCCACTCTGTATGAAGCACGATTTTCAATTTGTTGTGCAATATTTTCTGCTACTAATGCAGCGTTTAAGTCTGGTTGTTTAATTTCAACTATTGAAATGTAAATTTCTTCTCCAGTTAGTTTTGATAATTCTTTCTTGTGTTTTTCTATTTCTTCTCCACCACGTCCTATTACTACACCTGGTTTAGAAGTGTTAATTATAATGTTAGTTCTTTTTTTATTTCTTTCAATAACTATACTAGCGACTGAGCTACCTTTTAATTTCTTTTCTAAATATTTTCTTATTTTAATATCAGTATTTAGGTATTTAGAAAAATCTTTACTAGGTGCATACCATTTGCTTTCCCAGTCTTTATTGATTCCTATTCTTAGTCCGACTGGACTTACTTTTTGACCCATGCCTCTAGTCCTCCCTTGTTCCAAAACTGTCACTTACTTTTATATAAATGTGACTAGTTCTTTTGTCTCTTCTATCAACACTACCACGAGAAGCAATTTTACTTCTTTTTAGTGTTGTGCCTTCGTTTATATAGGCTTCTTTAATATATAAAGTGTTTTCAGCTGCTCCATTATTATTAATTGCATTTGCTACTGCACTTTCTAATACTTTACTTATTAAACGACTTCCTTTAGTATTAGTGTTTAATAATATTGCTCTGGCTTCATTTAAGCTTTTACCTCTTACAAGGTCAAGTGTCATTCTTGCTTTTCTAGGGGCAATCATGGCACCTTTATGTATTGCATAAGTTTCCATTTATTTCACCCTCCTATTTGTTTTCGCCAGCGTGTCCACCAAACTTACGAGTTTGTGCAAACTCTCCAAGCTTGTGTCCTACCATGTCTTCTGTAATATACACAGGTATAAATTCTTTACCATTATGTACTGCTATTGTATGTCCAACAAAATCTGGAAATATTGTTGAACGACGTGACCAAGTTTTTATTACTTCTTTTTTACCACTTTCGTTTAATGCTTTTACTTTTTTTAGTAATCTATCAAAAACGTATGGTCCTTTCTTTAAACTTCTTGACATACTCACAAATCCTTTCTTTATTTTTTCTTTCTACGTGATACGATTAATTTATCACTTGATTTCTTTTTCTTACGTGTTTTATATCCAAGCGCTGGTTTACCCCATGGAGTCATAGGTCCTTTACGTCCGATTGGTGCACGACCTTCACCACCACCGTGAGGGTGATCGTTAGGGTTCATGACAGATCCACGTACTGTAGGACGCCATCCCATATGTCTTTTACGTCCAGCTTTTCCTAGTGATACTAGTTCATAATCTAGGTTCCCAACTGTTCCTATAGTCGCACGACATACACCTTGAACTAATCTTGTTTCACCAGATTTCAATCTTAATAAAACATATTTTCCTTCTCTTCCTAGGATTTGTGCACTTGAACCAGCAGAACGTGCAAGTTGTGCTCCTTTTCCAGGATTTAATTCTATATTGTGTACTACTGTACCTACTGGAATATTCATTAGTGGAAGTGCATTACCTGTTTTAATGTCTACATTTTCTCCACTTTCTATTTTATCTCCAACTTTTAATCCAAGAGGTGCGATGATATATCTTTTTTCTCCATCTACATAGTTTATTAATGCTATGTTAGCACTTCTATTTGGATCGTATTCTATAGAAGCTACTGTACCGATTACACCATCTTTATTTCTTTTAAAATCTATTACACGGTATTTTCTTTTTACTCCGCCTCCACGATGTCTTACAGTGATTTTTCCTTGGTTATTTCTTCCAGAATTATTTTTTGTTTTCTTTGTTAATTTCTTTTCAGGAGTAGCTTTAGTGATTTCTTCGTTTACTAAAGTACTCATGTTTCTAGTACCATTTGTTATTGGTTTAAATTTTTTAATTGCCATTTAATCACCTTCTAAAACTCTATTTTAGAGCCTTCCTTAAGTTTTACATATGCTTTTTTATAAGCAGTAGTGAAACCAGTGTATTTTCCTACTCTTTTCTTTTTACTTTGTGTATTAGTTGTATTAACACTTTCAACTTTTACACCGAATTTAGTTTCAATAACTTGTTTTATTTGTGTTTTATTTGCTTTCTTGTCAACTTTAAATACATAAACATTTTCGTTAGCAAGATTACTAGTTTTCTCAGTTATAACTGGTGCTTTGATTATTTCATAATTCATTATTTAAGCACCTCCTCTATTTTTGTTACACTTGCTTCGTCTATTAGTAAATTATCTGATCCAACTAAATCTAATACATTGATACTTGTAGGTTCAATGATATGTATATTTTGTAAGTTTCTAGACGCTAATGCTACATTTCCATTTTCTCCATCTGTTACTATTAAAGTTTTTCCATTTAGTTTTAATGTATCTAAAATATTATTAAAATCTTTAGTTTTTGGAGTAGATAATTCTAAACTATCAACTACGCATAAGTTTTTATTTTGATATTTGTCAGAAAGAGCACTTTTTAATGCAAGGCGTCTTTCTTTTTTATTCATTTTGAAACTGTAGTCTCTAGGAGTAGGTCCTAATGCAACGCCTCCACCTACCCATTGTGCAGCTCTTATTGAACCTTGACGAGCACGGCCAGTTCCTTTTTGTCTCCATGGTTTACGTCCACCACCGCTTACTTCGCTTCTATCTTTTGTTTTGTGAGTTCCTTGTCTAAGTGAAGCGCTTTGTAATCTAATAGCGTCTGTTAAAACTACTTCGTTTATTTCTATATTCCATATTTCATCATTTAAAGTGATATCTTTTTTTGATTCACCATTAAGTGATAATACTTTAGTTTTTGCCATTACTCTTCACCTTCCTTTTGTGAAGTTTCTTCTGTTACTTCTTCATTGTTTTCAGTTTCAGTTGGTGTTTCAGTTAATTCTTCTGTTTCTGCTGAAGTTTCATTAACATTGTCAACTTCTTCAGTTATAACTTCATTTGTAGCTTCAATTTCTTCTTCTATAATATAAGAAACTAATTCTTTTGCTTCATTTTTTCCACCATTTTTTACTGCTGTTTTTATTAGTACATAACCTTTTTTAGGTCCTGGAACGTTTCCGCTTACAAGTAAACAACTATTTTCAACATCTACTGCTATTATTTCAAGATTTTGTATAGTTACTTGCTCATTACCCATATGTCCTGGTAATTTTTTACCTTTCAATACTCTCATTGGTAACATTGATCCACGAGAACCTGGTTTTCTGTGATAATGTGATCCATGTGTCATTGGTCCACGTGAGAAGTTATGTCTTTTAATTGTTCCTTGGAAGCCTTTACCTTTTGATGTTCCTGTTACATCTACTAGTTCTCCAGCTTCAAACGCATCTACACCGATTACTTGTCCAACTTCATATGATGTAACATCTAATCCTTTTATTTCTTTTAAGAAGCGCTTAGGTGTAGTATTTGCTTTTTTTGCATGTCCCATTTCTGGTTTGTTAGATACTTTTTCACGTTTGTTAAAAGCACCCAACTGAATGCTATTATACCCATCTTTTTCCACTGTTTTAATTTGAGTTACAACATTCGATTCAACTTCAATAACAGTTACTGGTATAAGTTTTCCGTCAGTTAAGAATACCTCTGTCATCCCAACTTTACGGCCTAAGATTCCTTTTGTCATTTCATTTCCTCCCTATAAATTTTACATTTTAATTTCGATATCTACTCCACTAGGTAAGTCTAAGTGCGATAACGCATCAACTGTTTCTTTACTTGGACTTTCAATATCAATCAATCTCTTGTGTGTACGCATCTCGAATTGTTCACGTGAATCTTTATATTTGTGAACTGCTCTTAAGATTGTAAATTTTTCTACGTCAGTTGGTAGTGGAACTGGTCCAGATACTATACCACCTGTTCTTTTTACTGTATCAACAATCTTGCTTGCTGCTCCGTCCAATATTCTATGGTCGTAAGCTTTTAGTCTGATACGAACTTTTTCCTTTGCCATTTTTTACCCTCCTTCGCCTATTTTAAATAGACCCGCTCGACATAAATTACCTGATACTAAATTAAATCTTTACAACTTAACCGGGTGTATCAGCAACCTTATGCTTCCCTGCAGTCATACAGTATCCATTGTATAACATAAATAGGGAAATTGCAACAATTTTTTCACAAAACTTTCAGAATTTATTCGTTTGGTTTTATTTATTCTAATAAGGCGTCATTTAATGATATGTTTCTTTTTAAGAATTTAGTATTAGGCATGTTATTTTTTTGTATTTACATATTCTTTATTATAATGTATATTATTTTTTATTAAAGGAGTTTTTTATGTATATACAAGTTTTAGTGGATTTTGATATTTTAGGAGATTATAATACAAAGAAAAAGCAATTTGATGAAAATTTAGATACTTTAAATAAAATAGGAAGTATATATAAAACACATTTATTTATTTCTTTAAAGGATATTGATTTTTTTAATTCTTTAAATATAAATGATAACATAATTATTTGTATAGAAGAAAATATTGCCAATAAAGATGAGTTTATTCTTAAATGCAAAGAAAATAGTGAATGGATATTATATTTTAGAAATAAAATACAAACTGTAATGTGTGAGAATAATATTGTTTATGCTCCTATAGAACTTAAAGAGGATATTAGTATTTTTAAAAATATTAGTTTTACTGAACATGCAAAAAATAAAAAGTATTATCATGATTTTTCAAATTATTATATGTATACTTTAGCTAATGATACTCAAAAAGAAGGGGAATTTTTAATTAAAGTTTTCAAAAAGTTTTTGAAGAAGGATACTGGTAATGTTTTAGATTGTTGCTGCGGGGTTGGAAGACATGCTTATATTTTAGCTATGAATGGATTTAGAGTTAGTGGGTTCGATTTTTCTAGCGATCAAATAGAGAATGCTAAGAAAATTCATGGTCATATAAATATAGATTATAATGTTATGGATGCTAGATATTTTGATTTTGAAGATAAAGATTTTGATATGTCTTATTGTATGTGGACCACTTATAATTATTTTTCTTTAGATGAGGATTTTAAAAAATTTATATTAGCAAATTATAATCATCAAAAAGAAGGTGGAATATTAGTTTTGGATAGTAAAAATATTCCAAGATTAGATTTTCATAGATTATATAATAGATATACTGAAAAAGAGAATTTTAAAATGGATATATTAATTAATAAGTATGTTTACAATAATATTCAAAATTCTCAATATTTTCTTTTTATAAATGACGAAGGTAATAATAAATTCTTTTTTGATGATGAATTTGTAAGATTTTATACTATAGCAGAGCTAAAAAATATTATTTCTGGACTTTATGAATTAGTTGATATTTACGGAGATTTTGATATGAATAGGTATGATGAAAAAAATAGTAATAGGTTCATTGTAATTTTAAGAAGAAAATAAGTTTTAAACTAAAAAGGGTAGGGGGATAAATAAAAAGGCTGTAATGAAATAATTTCATTCAGCTTTTTTTATTTTTTATTTAATTTTTGCTTTACCATTTTTGAAAATTCTGGATAAACTTCTAATAAGTCATCTATTGCACCTGTAAGTCCAGAGTTTTCAAAGTTTATATATTTTTCTATCAAATCACTATTATCTAATGGAATACTTTTAGGTCTATTAGGATACCTATATATTATTAAATTACCTTTTTTCTCTTCTTCTGTAATTTCTTCTAGTATATTTTTACAATACGTTTTGTTTAATGGTTTGATACTTTCTTCAAAAGAAATAACTTCTTGTCCCCACAGATAATCATAATGATTAAACGTACTTCCGTCTAATTCATATATGTATCCATCTGTATTGTATATGTTATTTAATAAACCTGGTCTACGTTCTAGTAAAATTAGTTTTCCATTTATTGTAGCTATCATAGTATCTAAATCTTTTCTACTTTCGACCATGAATAACATCGCAATAAGCTTTGATGGTGTAGCATATATACATTTTTGTTGATGTGTACTGATGTTCGGTTTAATTGTTTCTAAATTACCATTTTTACTTCCATGATAAACTATTTCCATTTATTAGCTCCTTGTACTTTACTATCAATATATGTAACTAATTCTTTAATGTCTTCATCGTTTTTTGCTTTATAATTATTAAGTTTTGTATCTATATCTCTTTTTAATTTTTTAGAAGGATTATTAGGGCTTTCTAATTCTTTTTTTACTTGTACGATTTGCTTTTCAATATCTTTTATTAATTCTTTTACATCATTTTCCATTTTTATCTCCTATTTCTTTTTAAATTCTCCATTTGTCCAAGTTAAATCATAGGATTCAAGATATTCTTTCATAGGTGGAAGTCCAACAGTTGCACGTCTTTCATCCACCTTTTCAGGATATACTAAAGGCTCTACAACATAGTGTCCTAATTCCTCATTATATATTAATTGTGTTCCATATATTTGTTTTTTACCCTGTTTTACTAGTATTCTATCTTGTAACATTGCTAAGTCACATTTTCTAGCATTTCCAAGTTCTACCGCTTTTTCCATTATAGGAAAATATTTTATTTGTGTATCTAAACTAGCATGTTGTATTACTAAAAATATTGCTTCGCTTTCTTTAAAACCTATTATATCTTTACTTAACCAACCATATTGTTCTAATATTATTTCTATACGTTCTAAATTCTTTTTATCTAACATTGCTGTTTTTTCAATTATTTCTTGTACTTCTTTAGAATTTTGACCATATTGATCTAATAATTTCCTTGAAACTTTTCTATATTTCTGGTCATCTTCAAATACCTGATTTAATATTTTTTTAAGTTTTTCTACCACATCACTAGATATCTCTTTCATATACTTACTCCTTAAATTTATAATATCATTATTTGTTTTTTTAGTCTATTTATTTTGGTATAGTTTACAGAGAATAGAAGATAAAAAAATGAATTATTAGCTAATCCATAGTTTTTTTAGTTACATATCTTTTCCTATTATTTTAGTAAGGTCATTCAATACTTTTTCTCTTTCTTCTGCGCGTTTTGTATTAATCAATTTAAAATTATATTTTTTACAATCTTTAATTAATTTTTCATTTGTATTCAGTATAAATTTAATATTTCTTTCCAAATCTTTCTTCACTACAGTATGCAGGCCAATCATATGGTTTAGAATACTTTTTTAAATCATCTCTTATATTATCAATAGTTGCATCTAAGTTTGCAAGATAGTATATTTCTACTTGATTTATGTATTTAAAATTTTTCATTAGTTCAGGGGTAAAATCTATGTATTCAAAAACTGAACTGATACCATAATTTTCTGCAAATTCTAAAGCATAACTTACCATTTCTTCTAAGAATTTTATATAATAAGGATCTCCTTCTAAATTCGTATACACTTCCTCTAACGAGTCTGTAATAGAATCAAAATTATAAAAATTAAAACCTAACTTTTGATGTAATTTCATTGTTAGAGTTGTTTTTCCTGCACGTTTATTTCCACTTATTATAACTATCTTTCCTTTTTTCACAATAATCCTCTCATTTTCTTGACTTTAATTCACTTTCATATAAATGTTTATAACTTTCACAATTTTTTAGTAATTCTTTATGTGTTCCTTCATTCTTTATAACTCCATCTTCTATAAACATTATTCTGTCTGCATTTATGATTGTTGATAGTCTATGTGCAATTATTAAGATTGTATAATCTTTTTTCATATTGTCTATAGCTTTTTGTATCATTTCTTGCGTTTCATTGTCTAACGCTGAGGTTGCTTCATCGAAAAGTATTATTTCTGTTTTTTGTACAAATGCTCTTGCTATTGCTAAGCGCTGTTTTTGTCCTCCACTTAGATTTATTCCGCCTTCTCCTATCATCGTATCATATTTTTTTGGAAGTGTCATTATGTAGTCATGAAGACATGCTAATTTACAAGCTTCAACCATATCTTCTTCTGTTAAATTTTCTTTTACTAGCGTTAGATTTTCTCTTATTGTCATATTAAATATATAAGGATTTTGACTTATTATTGTTATGTTTCCTCTTATAGTATCTTTGTCTAATTTTTTTATGTTTATTCCATCTATAGTTATAGTTCCTTTTTGGGGCTCATACATTTTGCATAATAAGTTAAATATTGTTGTTTTTCCAGATCCACTTTTTCCTACGAAAGCTACTGTTTCATTTGCATTTACTTTAAAATTTAATCCTTTTAATACTTTTTCTTTTTTATAAGAGAAGTATACATTTTTAAATTCAAAATCTCCATTAATATGTGGTAGGTGAGTGCTTCCAAATTTTTCTTTAGAAAATTCTTCTCCTTTTATTACATCAAAAACACGTTTTGCTGATAAGTTAAAATTCTTTATTATATCTACAATTCTTCCAAAATAATCTACACCATATAATACTGAGCTATAATTCCATAAGATTACAGCATTTACTGGTATTAAGTACTTTTTCATTAATAAATATATCATTATTAAAATAATTATAAAATCTAATATATTATTAAGAATTGAAGAGAGTAGGTTATATTTTCTACGAATTCCTTGCATTTTGAATAGTTCATTATTAGCGTCTTTTATTTTATTTTGAAATTCATTAATAAATGGTTCTTCTGCATTTAGCATTTTTATGTCTCTATTTCCTCTAACAAGTTCAGCAATGAATCCACTTGTGCTTTCTTTCTTCTCTCTAACTAGTTTATCTTTTTCATTTATTTTTTTAGCTCTTACTTTTTCTATTATAGCTAGAAGTATAGTAGCTATTAATACATATAAAAATACTATTTTACTTATTATAAATATTCCGACATATTTTCCTAAATATGCTAATAGATTTGTAATGTACTCAAATAGATTGTAAAATATATCAGCTAAACTAGAAGCATCACTTGATAGTCTTTGTATAAAAACACCACTTCCATTTTCTTCCATAACTTTATTTTCTAATTTTAAAGTTTCTTTTCCTAATTCTATTTGTATTTTAGTAAAACTATCTTTATAAATTATCTGTGCGATTAGTCTATTAAAGTAGTTTATTAGACTTCTTGCTAGTTCTATAAATGCAAGTATTATTGCTACAATAAATAGGTTAAATAGGTTATTATTTGAAAGTTCTACCATAATTTTAGCGTAGTATATAGGCATTAGTATACTAACTATTATTGCTAATATATTGATAAAAAATAATAATATTAACTTTAGCTTTTGATCTTTTGTGTAGTTCCAAGCAAACTTTAGATTCTTTATAAACTCTTTCATAGGTACTCCTTTTTATTTATAATAACATTTTTATATTATTTAGTCTATTTGTTTAATTTATCTTTACATATAAAAAAATTGTTAACAACTGATTAAATATTCACAAAATAAAAAGTCATGACAAATTTTTATGTGCATAACTTTAAAATTATTAACAATACTATTCTGTTATCCATAAGCAGTATAATGTTTCAGATAATTCTATATCTTCTGGAGTAAATGTATTTATTATTGTTTGAGCAGTTGTTTTGTAAAGGGATTTTTCTAGCATTAATTCAGAGTTAAAATTAGATGGTGAAATATATTCAGTATTAAAAGGCTTAAAATCTACTTTTATACATTGTTTTAATGTTTTGCCTGCTGCTTCTGCAATTGTTTGAGCTTGTTTTTGAGCATCTTGATATGCTAATTTTAAGATTTGCTTTTGACACTCTTTTTTATTTTTAACACTAAAGTTGACTTTAAATGTTGGTGGATTTTTTAATAAAGATATATTTTCAATTATTCTTGCAATTATATTTTTATTATAATCAAATTTTAATGTTGCTTCTTGATTATAAGTAAATCCATCTTTAATGTATGTTTTTGATATTTCATCATATTTTTCTTCTTCTCTTATAATTATATTTCTAGTTTTCATATCATCAACATTAAATCCAAGTGGTATTAATAATTCATTTATAAAATTTTGAACATTGTTAACTCCTAAAGTTAATACTTCATTATAGCTTGGCCCTTTTATATAAAAGTTTAAGTTAAGTATCACTTCATTTGGTGTTACAAACGCATTTCCTTTTCCTTCTACTATAATTTCCATTTTTTCTCCTTTTATTTATATTTAGAAAAAGTGACTATTAGTCACTAAAGTTGTTCTGGTTTTATAAGTAAGCTTTCGCCTGTCATTTTATCAGGTTTTTTTATTTCATATAAGTCAATAATTGTAGGTATTATATCTCTTAATGATCCTTCACTTTTCAAGTTATATTCTTCATTACATAGTATAAATGGTACTTTACTTATTGTATGACTTGTAATAGGATCTCCGTCTTTAGTCAGCATTTTTTCTGCATTTCCATGATCAGCAGTTATTATTAATTCATAAAAGTGTTCTCTAGCATGTTCAAATATTTTTCCTAAACAAAAATCACATATTTCTATAGCATCGATTGTAGCTTGTAAGTTTCCAGTGTGTCCTACCATATCTGGATTTGCAAAGTTTACTAATATAAAGTCATAATCATTATCTAATGTTTTCAATACTGCTTCGGTTACTTCTCCCACACTCATTTCTGGTTTCATATCATATGTTGGTACTTGAGGGCTAGGAATTAATATTTTGTTAATTTTTGTGCTATTTAAGTCTCTCATTCCATCAAAGAAATATGTAACGTGAGCATATTTTTCTGTCTCAGCTATTCTAGCTTGAGTGAAGTCTAAACCATCTATGTATTCTCCAAATGTATTTGTTGGCTTTTCTGTATCAAAAGCATATTCTACGTTTTCATGAATGTTAAATATTGAAGCTAGGCGTAGATTTTCAAAATGTTTTGTTTGGAACATTTTAAAATTTTCTGTAGTGAATGCGTCGATTAGTTCTTTCATTCTTTCTGGTCTAAAGTTTATAAATAAAACTGCATCGCCATCTTTTATTTCTTTTCCTTTAGTTATAACACTTGGGTTTAAAAATTCATCTGTTATATCTCTTTTATAATGTTCTTTAAAGCATTGCTCATATCTAGGAAATTCATTTCCGACTCCATAAACTATAGCATCATATGCTTTTTTGATTCTTTCCCATCTATTATCTCTATCCATAGCATAGTATCTTCCACTTATTGTAGCTAATTCTCCTAGATTTAATTTTCTTGCACGCTCCATGAAGTCTGTTACAAATGTAATGCCACTTGTAGGACTTGTGTCTCTTCCATCTGTTATGAAATGAAAAGCTACTCTTTTTACTTTGCATAGTTTTGCCATAGCTAAGGCAGCATAAAAATGATTAGCACTTGAATGTACACTTCCGTTTGATAAAAGTCCTATTAAATGAAGGGTACTTCCTTTTTCATTAACGTAATTCATTAAATTTACTAAAGTTTGATTGCTAAAAAATGCTTTTGTCTTTATTTGTTCATTTATATGTGTTAAGGGTTGATTAGTTATACGGCCACTACCTATAGTCATATGTCCAACTTCACTATTTCCCATTTGTCCTTTAGGAAGGCCTACTTCTGGACCGCTTGCTTCTAGTTCTGAGCATGGAAAAACTGTTGTTAGTTTATCTAAAACTGGTGTCTTTGCAAGTTTAACTGCATTTCCATAATCACTGCTACTCAAACCAAAACCATCCAAAATGAGTAATATAACTTTTTTCATATCTGTTCACCTGGTAATATTTTAGCACATTATTTTTATAATTAAAAGTAATTAACTTACTTTAAGCATTTCAAGTCTTAGTTTATCTGCTATTGTTACTATAAATTCTGAATTTGTAGGTTTTGCTTTATCTATATCTACAGAGTGTCCGAATATTTCTTCCATTAAGTCCCAATCTCCACGGTTCCAACTAACTTCAATTGCATGTCTTATTGCACGTTCTACTCTCGTTACACTTGTTTCATATTTTTCTCCAATGCTTGGATATAATTCTTTTGTTATTCCACCTATTAAGGAAGGATTATCATATACCATACTTATAGCGTCTCTTATATAGGTATAACCTTTTATGTGAGAAGGTATTCCTAATTCGTGAAGAATTTTTGTTACTGATATTTGGATATTACTGTCTGATAGATTTAATATTTTATTTGCTTTTTTCTTTTCAGAAGTTATACTTAATATTCTTTTTTCAAGTTCTAATAAGTCAAAAGGTTTTAATACAAAGTATTTTACTCCATATTCACTTATATTTCTTATTGTTTCTTGTTCATTATAGCTTGTAACTACTATTACATTTACATTAATTTTTGATTCTTTTATTGAGTCTAATACATATAATCCATCTTTTCTTGGCATGATTAAGTCTAGTAATACTGCGTCAATATTTTTATGGTTTTCTTTTAGTTTTTCCCAAGCTTCTTCTCCATCGTATGCTGTGTCTACAACTTCAATTGCTTTATTGTCACTAAAATATTCTTTAAGCATTTCAACCATTGCTTTGTTATCATCTACTACCATAATTCTCTTTTTCATCTTTTTTCTCCTTATTTTTACTTTTTTATTATATTACATGTATTATAAAATAAACTAGAGTTTTTATGCTCTAGTTTTGTCTCAAATTGTCGATTTTTGTCGTTAAATGTCGATTACGTTATTTTTCAATGATTGATAAAGAATTATTTATAGTTTTTGTTATTTTTTCTTTTAATGTATTTATTATTTCTTTTTCTTCAAGTTTATTAATGTTAAAAGTTTTACTTCCTGCATAATTTAGACTAGCTCCACAATGATACAAGGTTTTGTTATCTAATAAAAAATATCTATCATGAAAACTATCATCTTTTATTATAGTTAAATTATTGTATTGTAAATTGTATTTTTTGATTTCTTCTTTTGTTATTTTTGATTTTGTTTTGGTTATTAATATTACTTTTACTTGCAATTTTGAAATTATTTCTAATACATTTATGTCTGCATATCCATCTATAATTATCAATTGGTTTTTTGCATTTTTTAATATTTTTAAAATTCCTATGTAAGAGTCAAATATTTGGCCATCTAAATAAACTAATTCTTTTTGTTCCTTTTTATTGAAACTAGAAAATAATATTTCAAATTTCTTGTCGTGTTCTAATAGTTTTTTATCAATAGTTTCTACTTTATTAGATATATTTATGGTGTGTTCTAGTAAACTATTATTTTTTATAAAGTGTCTCATTTGAACAAAGGCATCCATAATTTTTATGCTAATTTCTTCTGAAACAGGTGTTTTTAGAATTGTTGCTAGCATTGCAACACCTTCTTCTGTAAAAGCATATGGCAATGTTCTAATCATATTAATATTCTTTGTGGTTTCAAATTGAAACCGCAATTTTTCCAATTCTTCTTTAGTAATTTGAAACATAAATCTTTCAGGAAATTTATTTATATTTCTTTTAACTGCTAGATTTAATGATTTAGTGCCATTTTTGCAACCATACAATATTGCTAAGTCACTATCCAACATAACTTGTTTTTCTCTTATTTCATATATTAGCTTTTCTACTTTTAAATTTTCTTTGATTTCATTCACAAACATGTTTCCTTTCTCACATAAAGTGTAATATTATTTTACCTTAAAAATTATTATAAGTAAAACTACTTTTGTTATAAATTCGTACTTGATTTTTGATACTCTGCTTATAGTTATTTTATTAAATTAAGTATTTCTATTATTCCATTTATTTCAGTGCTGTTTTTTCCTAGTATCACACCATCAGTTATTGATAAAATTTCATTGATATTATTTTTATTTACTGACCCTCCATATAAGAATGGTACATTTATTTCATAATGTTTATTCATATATTCTTTTATAAAGTTATTTACATATTTTATTTGTTTTATGTTTACTGTTTCTCCTTCTATTTTAGAGGCTGGCTCGAATGCTATTAACAGATTTTTTAGAGAACTTTCTTCTATTCCATTAAAGTAAAATTTTAATTCTTTTTTTAATATTTTTTCATTTTCATCATGTCCTATACAAAGGATAGTTTTAAATCCTAAATTTATACTTCTAAAAAATTTATCTTTTATTTCTTGATATGAGTCTAGTTTTAATATTAATCTTTCAGGATGACCTACTAAAGTATAATTAACATTTAAACTTTTTAATGTTTCTAGTGAGATTTCTCCTGTATATGAACCAAAATTATAACTATAAAAATTTTGTGCACCTATTTTTATTTTTGAATTTTTAAAATGAGATAAATAGGCTAGGGTAGGCATTAGTATTAAGTTTATGTTTTCTATATTTTGTTTTTCTAATTCTATTTTATAATTTTCTATTTGTTCATATGATAAATAGCTTTTATGATTTAGTATTATGGTTTTCATTAATCCTCCATTATTTTTAAGGCAGGTAGTTCTTTTCCTTCTAAATATTCTAATGCAGCACCTCCACCTGTTGAAAGGTAATAAGGAATAAACTCATATTTTTTAGAAGCATTGCCTGTGTCTCCTCCACATATTATTGTATTAATTTCATTTGATGATAGAAATTCAAATATTTTTTTCGTTCCATTTTCATAATTAGGGTTTTCATATAATCCAAGTGTTCCATTCATTAGTACTAATTTTTCGTTTGTTAAATTTGACTTGAAAAGTTCTATGGTTTTAGGTCCTATGTCAAAAATGCTTTCTTCATTTGTTATTTCGTTTAATTCTTTTATTCCATTTTCAGTGATAACATCTATAGGTAATATTATTTTATTTGTTTCTATTAATTTTGTAACTTCTTTTATTTTATCATCTTCTACGAAAGTTTTTCCGACATTAATATTTTGACTTTTTAGGAATGTTCCACACATAGCACCGCCTATTAATATTTTATTAGAAGTTGGTAATAAATTTTTTATTACATTTATTTTGTCACTTACTTTTGCTCCTCCTAAAATTATTGTCTTAGATTTTTCTTTTATATTTTCTAATTCTTTTATTTCTTTTTCTATTAAGAATCCAATAGCATGAGGAAGATATTCACTAATGCCATAAGTTGAGGCATGAGCACGGTGCGCACTTCCAAAAGCATCTAATATAAATATTTCTCCTAGTGATGACCAGTATGATGATAGTTCTTTGTCACAGTTACTTTCTAATTTTTCTGGATAGTCCATATGTCGTGTATTTTCTAATAACAAGATTTCTTTTGGTTTAAGATTATTTATTTTATCTTCTAAATTTGTTCCTTTTAATTCTTCTGAAAATTTTATTTCTTCATTTAATATTTTTTCTAGTTCTTTTTTTACTGGAATAAGTGTGTTTTTTATTTTATCTTCTTCTGATTTTATTTTTCCTAAATGTGACATTAATATTATTTTTGCATTTTTACTTTTCAAATAATTAATTGTTTCTAGGCTTTGTATTATTCTATTATTGTCTAAAACTTTTCCATTTTCTATAGGAACATTATAGTCGACCCTAAGTATTACTTTTTTATTTTCTATGTTTATGTCTGTTATTTTCTTCATAATATCTCCTTCATATATTTTTTCATTATATATTTATTATACTCTTATATACAGAGAAAGAAATTACTATAGTAGTTATTTAACATTTTATTAACATTAAAATTTTTAACTAAATTTGTTGACAATTATGTATTATATTTAATATAATATTGATAGTTGAACATATATTCAACTGTATGATAGGAGAAGTTTATGGAAAATAAGAATTTATTTTGTGATTGTAATATAATTCATAAAGAAAAAGTTCAAAAGACTAAAAATAATATGCCTTTAGATGAAACTTGTGCAGATGTGTCTAACTTTTTTAAAGTTTTAGGAGATTCAACTAGAATTAAAATTTTATTTGCTTTAGACAATAATGAAATGTGTGTATGTGATATAGCTAATGTGTTAGGTATGACTAAGTCTTCTATATCTCATCAGCTTAGTACTTTAAGGTTAAATAATATTGTGAAATGTAGAAGAGATGGTAAAGAGGTTTATTATTCTTTAGATGATGATCATGTTAGGGAAGTTTTTGAAGTTGCCACTAGGCATGTTATAGAGAGGAGTGAAGAAAATGAAGAAGTTTAAGTATAATATTAATAATTTAGATTGTGCGAATTGTGCTAGAAAGATAGAGGAGACATTATCTAATAATAAGGAATTAAATAATGTCAATGTTAATTTTAATACTATGAAACTTTCTTATGAATGTGAGAGAGATATTGCTGTAAAGGAAATTAATGATATTATTAAGAAAATAGAACCTGATACTTTTATTTCTGAAGAAGAAGTATTGAAGAAAAAAGAATTTTATTTATCTGTTTTAATTATTGCAGTTATTATAGGGATGTTTGGATATTTTTGTAAATTACCTAATTATTTAAAAATAATTTGTTATATTGTTTCTTATGGTTTACTTCTATATAGAACTACTATTAATGCTATTAAGTTACTTTTTAAAAGTTTTACGATTAATGAAAATGCACTTATTACTATTTCATGTATTGGTGCTTTAGTTATTGGTGAAGTTCTAGAAGGCATGATGGTTATAGTTTTGTATACTATTGGTAAAATTTTAGAGGAAAAGGCTATTAATAATTCAAGAAAGTCTATTAAGAATTTAATGGATATTAAAGAACCTTATGCTAATAAATTGACTAAAGGTAATGAAGAAAAAGTTTTAGTTGAAGATATTAAAGTAGGGGATATACTTATAGTAAAAAAGGGGGAGAAAATTCCTGTAGATTCTATAATTGTTAAAGGGGAAAGTTTTTTAGATACTAGTGTATTGACTGGAGAAAGCGAACTAGTTAGTGTTAAAGAAAATGATATTGTTTTGTCAGGTAGTATTAATAATTCAAATATTTTACAAGTTAAAGCTACAGAGGTATTTGAAAATTCTACAGTTAGTAAAATATTAGAACTTTTAGAAGAAGCTACTGATAAGAAAACTAAAACTGAGACAATTATTTCTAAGATAAGTAAAGTTTATACACCTCTGATTATTTTGTTTTCTATTTTAATAATTGTATTAATGCCTATATTAACAAATATTAGTGTTAATGATGCGGTTTACCGTGCACTTACGTTTTTAGTTATTGCTTGTCCATGCGCGATTGCTATTTCAATTCCTTTATCTTATTTTACTGGAATTGGAGTTTCTAGCAAAAAAGGAATACTAATTAAAGGAAGTAATTATTTAGATAATTTAAGTAATGTTAAAAATATTATTTTTGATAAAACTGGAACTCTTACTAATGGAACATTTAATGTAGTAGATATAGAAGTTATTAATAAAAATTATTCTAAAGAAGAAGTTATAAACATTCTTGTAAAAGGGGAGTCTTTTTCTAATCATCCTATTGCTAAATCTATTATGAAACTTAATAAAAATGATATTAGTAATAATGATGTTAAAGACTTTAAGGAAATTGATGGTAAAGGTATTAAATTTACTTTGGATAATAAAAATATTGCTATTGGCAATAAAAGTTTTTGTAATTGTGATATAGATACAGTCTTACACTTAAATATTGACGGAGAGCATATTGCTTCTATTAATATTAGTGATGGCATTAAGGAAAATGCTTTTGAAGTTATAACTAGTTTGAAAGATAAAGGAATTAAGACTTATATGTTTACTGGAGATAAAAAGAATATTTCTCTTAGTATTGGCAACAAATTAGGTATTGATGAGATTAGATATGAAATGCTACCAACAGATAAATATAAAAATTTTGAAGATATTTCTAATGGAAAAGATTTAACAGTATTTGTTGGCGATGGTATTAATGATGCTCCCGTTTTAAAGCGTGCAGATATAGGAATATCTATGGGTGGAGTAGGAAGCGATTCTGCCATAGAAGCTAGTGATATTGTTTTGATGACAGATGATCTTAGTAAAATTCCACTTGCTATTAATGTTTCAAAATATACTAAAAAAATAATTAAACAAAATTTAATATTTGCTATGGGTATTAAGATTACAATTCTACTTTGTTCTGTTTTAGGATTTGCTAATATGTGGTTAGCTGTCTTTGCAGATACTGGGGTGACTTTGTTAACTATTATTAATACTTTAAGAATTATTAAAAAGTTTAGATAAAATTTTGGCAGAGATTTCTCTGTTTTTTTATCATAAAAATATAGTAACTTTTCAATTATCTTTTTATAAGATTTTAAACGTCATTATAAGCATTATTTATAAGTATTTAAAGCATTTTTATTTTTTGTTGATATTCACATATATTTTCATAATTTATTATATTTTTGCTTTTAAAAGTAGTAAATTAGTAGTAAAAATTTACAATTTTTAGTATTAAAAATACTGTGCAATGTCATAAATATGTGGATATAGTTTTATAAATAGGACCTAGTGGCGTAGCCACTAGAGTCTTCGACATAATAAGGCATAGTATTACCCTTAGTAGCATGAAGCATGTAGCAAATTAATGATATTTACACAATTTTTATAAAGAATTGTATATGTTTATAAAATTATAATATATTTTTTCATGTCCCTTTTGGTTTGGATGAAAATCTATATTATTAAAATCTCTTTTTGACAAATTATCGTTATTAACAAATATAACATTATTATATTTCTTTGTTATTCTATAAATAGATTCATTAACAATAGAAATGAAGTTTTTAAGATTTTTTCTTATGTATGAAATTTTTGTAGGTACAAATAATCCGATAATAAAGATTTTAATATTTGGATTGATAGTTATTAAATTATTAATATTTTTTTCCAAGTTATTTAGAGTATTATCTATCTTTATTTTTTTTAATTCTTTTTTTATTTTTCCTGGTCTTAAAAGTTTAAATAAACTTAACCTTTGAGATTTTAATAAATCATTTACAAAAGCAGAATAAATAAAAATAGTATCATTATTTTTAATATATTCTTTAACAATAATTTGTTTATCATTTTCCTTTGGTTTGTAATAACTTAGAAAATTTTTAGGCAATTCCAAAAAAGGATAAACACCTGAATATTTACATTTTTCAAGCATTTTGTTTTGGGTATACTTTATGTCAAATAAAGAAATATCATTAGAGATTAGACTTTTAATATATTGATTATCATTATTAGTAGACATATGAAAACAATTTATAGTAATAATATTATATTTTTTTGAAAGTTTTTCTTCAATCATTTCAAAAAAACCCACATGATGATGATTATCTTTTGTATAAGGAACACCTATAGAATCAGCTGCTCCTATTAACAACAGTTTTTTTTTCATTTCTTTTACCTCCTATAAAGTACACTTACCTTTTAAGTATACAAGTGTGTCTTCTAATTTGATATATCCATAATTTCAATAATATTATACTATAAATTTAAATATAATAAAACCTATACATTCATAGATACCTATTAGATGTAATGTTAAAAGAAAAAAATAAAACTAATATTCCTGAAAAATATTTATAAGGTAGTAAAAATTTAAAAAATAATTATGTAAACCTTTAAAACAAATGGATTTGACACAAAATTAATGTTTTATAATAAAAAAGCATGAAATTTCTTGAACTTCATTGCTTAAATTAATAGAATTGTTATGCTTATTTCTCTTTACACCAATATACAAGTGTTCTAATCATCTGTGCAGTATATCCCCATTCATTATCATACCAAGCTGCTATTTTTATTAAAGTTTTTTTGTCTTGTTTTATTACTTTTGTTAATAATGAGTCTACTATTGCTCCTGTTTCTGTTCCTATAACATCACTACTAACTAATGGAACATTAACTATTTTTAATACATCACTTTGATTTGATTTTATTAACCTATTGATTTTATCACAAGTTGTACTTTCTTCAACTAATACTGTTAAATCTAACATACTACCATCTCCGACTGGAACTCTATATGCCACGCCATCTAACTTGCCATCTAAGTCTGGAATTACTTTTCCAATTTGTGAAGCTGCTCCTGTAGATGTAGGAATAATATTTAAACTTGCAGCACGTCCGCGACGAGATTCTATACCTTTTTTATGTGGTATATCCAATGTTTCTTGATCATTCGTGATAGCATGGACTGTCGTCATAAAACCACTTATTACTTTATAATTTTTATGTAATATATCTAATACTGGAGCTAAACAATTTGTAGTACAAGAAGCTGTGCTTATTACTTTGTCTTTATTAGTTAATAATTCTTCATTCACTCCAAATACTATTGTTTTTGCATCATCTTTTGCAGGGGCACTTATTATTACTTTTTTTGCTCCTGCTTTTATATGCGCTTTTGCTTTTTCTTTACTAGTAAATACTCCTGTGCATTCTAAAACAACATCTACTTCTAAGTCTTTCCATGGTAAATTATTAGGGTCACTTTCTGATAGTATTTTTATATCTTTTCCATTTACCACAATTTTATCATCTTCATATCCTACTTTTGAAGATAATGTTCTATGAATAGAATCGTATTTATAAAGATAAGCTAGTGTTAATGAGTCAGTCAAATCATTTATTGCTACTACTTCAATATCATCTCTTTCACTTATTTGTCTTAAAGCACATCTTCCTATTCTTCCAAATCCATTTATTGCTACTTTTATCATTTTATTATTCCTCCATGGCATTTTAATTTATATATTAATTTATTATCTTTATATATTTCTTCTGTTCCTTCAAAGTTTTCTATTGTTCCACTTGAGAAAAATTTATATATGTATTCTTCATTTTTGTATTCACTAGGGCCTCTTACAGGAAGGACTTTTTCATCTGTTCCTACTTGCATTAGAGCAGGTCTTAGTGCTTTATCCATTGCTTCTTCTGATAGTTCTTCATCTAAAGTTACTCCATAATAATTCATCGCCCATAGTGGAGTATCAGAGTTTAAGTATATTACTTCTTCTCCTATAAATTTTATTCCTCCAAAGTATGTATCATGATATGTAAAATCTCCAGATGAGTATTCATAGTCTTTTGATCCTGTTCTGGATGATTTAACTCTTTCTATATTAGCATTTGCATATGTTTGTTGTTTTGCTTCTATTAAAAATTTTATATAGTCCATTTTTCCTCCTTATTCAAAGTATCCATTACCTACAAATTCTCTTAATAATGCTGTGTTAGGTAATGTGTCTACTGGTATATTTAAGAAATTTTCTAAAAAGTTTATTATTCTTAATGCTTCTGGGTAGTATTCACTTTTATAATTAACAGAATACAATATTGGAATTGCATATGTTTTTAATATTCCTAATTCATATATTAATGCTGTGTCTAAAACTTTGTCTGCTTCTTTTTGATATGGGAATATGTATTTTTCTTCAGATACTCTAACGTTTTGCCATCCTTTTAATGTTCCTTCAGCGGAATATCCTCTAGTTCTGTAGTCTCTTACTAATCTTCTTATTAGTCTTAAATCAACTGTTGATATATGATTATGTCTATCTAGTCCTAATGGAGTAAATGGACTAATGTAAATTTTATATTTATGTTTTCTTTCTATGGATTTAGTTAGCTCTTCATTTAAAGTATGTATTCCTTCTATTATTATTACATCTCTATTTTTTAATGTTGTTGGATTATTTTTAAATTCTTTTTCTCCTGTTAAAAAATTGTAAGTAGGTATTATTATTTCTTCTCCATTTAGTAATTTAGTTAGATGGTCATTGAACATTTCTATGTCTATAGCTTCTAATATATCAAATTCGTATTCTCCTTTTTCGTTTTTTGGAGTTTCATTTCTATTTTTAAAGTAATCGTCTGTTGATATTACAAATGGATTTATTCCTAAGCTTTTTAAATACAAGGATAATTTTTTTGATGTAGTGGTTTTTCCTGAACTAGAAGGTCCTGCTATCAATATTAGTTTTAATTCTTTTATTTTTGTTTTTATTTCATATGCTATAGTTTGTAAATCTTCATTTTGCCTTATTTCATTTAGTTGTATGAATTCTTTTATTCTTCCATTTATTACTATGTTATTAACTTCTGAAACATAGTTTACTCCAAGATTGGTAGACCATTTACCATAAGACTTAAATACATTTAATACATCTTCCATGTGTGTGTAAGCTGGTATTAATCCATCAAATGTATTTGGATATTGTAATATTATCCCTCCATCGTTTGTTAGTGTTAAGTCAAAATTATTTAGTATTCCTGTATTTATTGGCATTTTACTATAAAAGTATCCATAATAATCTAATAATGAATATAATGTTACAACGTCTCTAGTCATTTGTTTATAATTATCAACTTTTTCTTGTTCTTTTATTCCTTCGTAATATTTTATTGCTTCTTTTCTATTAGTTGTTAGCTTTTCTATTTTTAAATTTCTGTTTGATAATTCTTTCATTTTTGCTTTTATATCTTCTACATGTTTTTCAGTTATATCTAAATCAATCCTTGTATATATTCCTTTATCAAGTGAGTGCTTTAGTTCTACCTTAGTGTTTACTCCATATAATTCTTTTATAGCAGCTATGTATAAAAATTTTAATCCACTTCTATATATTTTAGCTCCCATTCTTTCATTAATATGTATAAATGTTATTTTTGTATCATCTTTTATTTTATATGATAATTCTTGTATTTCATTATCTATTAATGCAGCTATTATTGTTTGTGGTGCATCAATTTTTTTTATTAATTCTTCTACTGTTTTTCCACTTTGAAATATTACTTTGCCTTGATTAGTAATATCTACTATTATATTTTCTTTCATATGTAACCTCCTAGTTATCTATTCTTTATATATTTTACCATATTTTAAGAAATTTTTGTGTTAAATAGAAAAAATATTAGTACATTTGACTAATATTTTAAATTTCTTCACAGTTTCTTATACTTTTTGTTTTTCCAGATGGACAACAAAACCATTCATCATATTCATATGACCCTGTTACATTTTTACCATTGATTAGTGAATACTCACTTCCATACGACCTACACATTTCTCTATTTATTTCATTTTTGATATCTAGTGAGTTATCTGCTATAAGTACTCCTACTATAAATATATATATTGAACTAATAATTATTGAAATTATACTTATTATTAATCCAGCTATAGCAAATCCTTTTCCAGAGTTGTTTTTCTTTGAAGTAACTAATCCTACAATTGCTAGAATAAATCCTATTATTCCAAATATTATTCCTATAAATATAAAAGATGTTATAAAACCTATTATTCCTAAAATAAATGAAACTAGACTTACTACATTAATTTTATTTTCTTCTTTATTGTTTTTATTTTGACCATTTAACATTTTCCCACATTTTAAACAGATATCTCCGCCTTCTGGTATTTCATTGCCACAGTTTGTACAAAACTTACTCATTCTTAATCTCTCCCATCTGTTTAATTTTATCACATTTTTTAAAAATCTTTCAATATTTTTTATTTTTATTGTATAAAATTCTTTTTTTTGTCTAAATATATATTAGGGTGATTTTAGTGATTATACCAACTATAGTTGAAAAGGAAAAAGGTTATGAAAAAGTATATGATTTATACAGTAGGTTACTAAAGGATAGAATAATATTTTTAAGTGGAGAGATTACAGATGAGGTTTCTAATGTTGTAGTAGGGGAGTTACTTTTTTTAAATAGTCAAAGTGATGAAGATATTTATCTTTATATAAATAGTCCTGGAGGTAGTGTTACTGCTGGTATGGCAATTTATGATACTATGAATTTTATTAAAGCAGATGTTTGTACTATTTGTGTAGGAATGTGTGCAAGTATGGCAGCGTTTTTACTTTCAAGTGGTTCTAAGGGAAAAAGAATGTGTTTGCCCAATGGGGAAGTTATGATTCATCAACCTTTAGGTGGTGCTCAAGGACAAGCTACGGAGATACAAATTGCTGCTGAAAGAATTATTAAGTTAAAAAAGAAGCTTAATTTAGAATTATCTAATAATACTGGTCAGAAACTTAGTAAAATTGAACGAGATACTGAAAGAGATTATTTTATGGATGCTAATGAAGCGTTAGATTATGGCATAATTGATAAGATTTTAGAAAAGGATAACCAATAAAGGCTATCCTTTTAATGTTAAATGAGAAACTCCTTCTAATGAATTATTTGATCTATTAAAATTGGAGATGATCAAATCTAAAACTTTATTTGAATAATGAACTGTTTTATAATTTTCTGAATGAATTATTTTTAGAAATTCATTTTGTATTGCTTCTTTTTGATCTAATGGTAAAAACTCTAAACAGCTTTTTATTATTAAATTTTTGAATATAATAGCAACTCTTGATTTAGGATATTCTAGCTCATAATCATAGTTTTTTATTAAATTTTTTAATTCTTGAAAAATTATTGAAAACATCATTCCATTTATTAAGTTCGTATAGTTGCTTGATGATACATTTAAAAGTTTTGCTATTATTTCTGATTCTAAAAATATGTTTTCTAATGGTTGGAATGATTTCTCCATTAGTGTTTCTTCTAATTTGCTGTCTAACATTATTAATGAATATTTGTAGTCTATTAATAAATTTCTTCTTTCTATATTTGTTTCTTTAGATATTTCTTCTTCTAATAATTTATAAAGGAATAAGGAAATATCTCTTTTTATTGATAACTTTGTTTCTGCTATACCTGTGTAATCTTGTAGCGATTTTTCATCTATTTCTAATTCTAGATTTTCTAACGCTTCAGGTGGAAGTAATGATTGTGCTGCTTCTTTTAATATTTGATTTCCATCTAGTAAAAGCTTTTCATTTAATCTTTGTATAATTCTGGCATATATTATATTATTTTGAGACTGTTGATTATTTAATATTATAGTGTCTAATATGTTTTGAGAAGGATTATAAATTGGACTTACTTCGTCTGAAATAAATTTAATAGTTTCACTAGTTAAATTTATGTTATCAATTATGCTTCTTTCTAAATTTCTTGTTGTTTTTAAACATTCTACTAAACGCTCGAATTCTTCTGTGTTTCGTTTGTTTTGTTTTTCTAATAATAACATTTTATCATATATTTCTTTTACTGATTCACTCACACTTATTAATATTTTTAATTCTTCTTTTTTCATATTTTCCCCCTTGTTATTGGGAAGTATTTTATCATATAATTTATAAATTGTAAATAATTTTGTACTAATTGTTTTTTATTAATCTATAATTAATTTATATAATCTTTGTATTCTATCATCATTTTCAAATGTATCTATTTCTGATATGAAAGTCCAACCAAATTTTTCATATAGAACTTTATGTTTTGTGTAAAGATATATTTCTTTTAATTCTGTATTATTTTTAATTTTTCTATTTTTACTTCAAAAAAGTCAGAATTTAATCTGACTTTGAAACCATTTCTTTTATTTTTCTAAATCTATGATTTATTCCACTTTTAGTTATTTTTTTGTTTGTTTCAATACTAATTATATTTGCTAATTCTTGCATAGAACTTTCAGGATATTTTTCTTTATAAATGCAGATTTCTTTTATTTTATCATCTAATAATTCAAA
This sequence comes from uncultured Bacillota bacterium, assembly GCA_947650795.1. Classification (GTDB taxonomy): domain Bacteria; phylum Bacillota_I; class Bacilli_A; order RF39; family UBA660; genus MGBC139354. The sequence goes on from CANSWR010000007.1 coordinate 41,540, forward strand.
GTCTTTTGTATTTTTTAGTTTTTTTATGTTTTCTAGTTGTTCATTTGAAGAAAATACTATTTTATCAATGTTTGCTTGTTCACAATTATTTAATCTATTTGTCATATTTTTATGATCCCTGTATATTCTAATGTCTTCATAATAGAATAGGGAATTATAAGCATTTAACAACTTTATAAAGTCACTTATTCTTTCTGATTCTTTGATGTAGACCATATAATTTTTTTCTCTTTTTAAAACTTTAGAGTTGTAATTTAATTCGTTTAAAAGACTACTTATAAATTCTGCTGTTTTTTTATTTTCTATTATAAATTCTAAATGATATCTACTAGTACTAGGGTCGTTTACACTTCCACATATTAGAAATGCTCCTCTAAGATAAGATTTTTTTTCTTCTAAAGAGTCATATATGTAATTTTTAGGAATATAAAGTCTTTTTCCTTCTTCGTTTATTATTCCTAAAGTTTTTAAAATCTTTTTTTCTTTATCTATAACTTCTATGTGTATTAAATAATTTTTGTTTAATCTATTAATCTTTTCTTTTTCTAATGAGATTTCTGCTTGAAATAAATCTTTTAATATTTTATATATTCTTCTTGAAACACCTATGTTTTCTATATAAATATGTATTTTGTCTCTTTTTATATTTGCACTGATATTTATTATTGCTGATAATTCTGCGATTAATTCTGATTCATGATACGAGATATTTATTATTTCGTTTTTTATGTTTGTTGTAAATGACATTATCTCACCTTACCATGATCTCGAATACCAAAATCCGTTAGGAAAATATATTTTATCTCTAGGATTAAACATTGATGCACGATGATTTGTTGTATGTCCTGTTGCGAGTGTTAAATGTAGATGTGCGCCTGTTGTACAACCATCATATCCTCCATGACTGGTACTTGTTGACCAACCACCCATTTGACCTATTTGGTCAGATACTTTTACTATGTCTCCTATTTTAAAACTTTCGTTAAATGATAGCATATGCATATAAACTGATGTATATTCTTTTCCATTTATATTATGCGCTATATAAAGCATATTTCCACCACAACTTGACCTATATATTTTTGCAATAATTCTTCCATGCGCGACTGGAAATATTGGAGTGCCTTCTGCTGGACTAGAGTTTCCTAAATCTATTCCACTATGTGTTTCTAATTTTCCTGTTATTGGACTTATTCTCCAATAGTATTCACTTGTTACTACACCTTTTTCAAGTGGTCTTAGAAATCCAGTAGCAGTAGGTATTTGGTCTACACATGTCGATGTTTTATCACTTCTTTTACATCCATTATCTTCATAGAAAGCAATCATTTTTTCTTGCTCTTCTATTTGACTTTCTAAGTCTGCACCTTCTGCATCTATTTCGTCAATTTTACTTCCCAAAGAAGCTAGTTTTACTTTCATTTCAGCTTTTTTTGCTTCTTGTTCTTTTATGTTTTCTGCATTTCTCTTTTTTAAATTATTATTTTGTACGATTAAATCATTAAGTATTCCAATTAATTCTTTATTATATTTGCTTATTTGTTCTACTATAGATATTCTGTGAATAAAATCAGTAAATGATTTAGCTTCAAATATGTACTCAAGGTATGCTTTTTCTCCATTAGATAGTTGTAAAAATACTAATATATTATCTATTTCTGTTTTCTTTATATTTATTTCTTTTTCTGATTTTTCAATTTCTTCTTCTGCTTCTTTTATTTCTTTATTTAATCTCTCTATATCTACGCCTATTTGATATATTTCATTTGTTACTCTGTTGAATTCTGCTTCTGTCATTTGTTTTTCTGTTTCTTGTTTTCTTTTTTCTTCTTTTAATTCTTCTAAGTAATCATATTCATCTTGTAATGTGATACGAGACGCGCTTAATGTATTTGGCAGCATTATTATACAGACAAGAAATAGTAATATTTTTATACTTCTTTTCATTATATTTTTAAATGCCTCCTTACTGATAAGTATGAACCAAATGCACCTACAACTACACCTATTACTATGAGAATTAATGATAAATGAAATAATATATTATCTGGATTCACTAATGTTATAACTTCTGT
>CANSWR010000008.1 GCA_947650795.1 uncultured Bacillota bacterium
AAATGGAAACGTTGCAGAAGAAGTAACAAGAGTAGTAAAAGTAGTAGATACAACAGCACCAGTTATCACAATAGATGGTCCAAAACTAATTATTATTGAAAAAGGTAAGAATTATACTTTACCAAATGTAAGTGCTAATGATAATTATTTAGGAAGTGTTCCAGTTACTAATGACTCTTCTAATATTGATATAAACGTTCCAGGAGAATATACAATTACATTTACAGCAACAGATGGTACTAATACTGCAACTGAATCTATAACTCTAAGAGTGTTAGATTTAACAGAATTACGTAAACAAGAAAGTAAAATGTATGATTTGTATCATTTTGCAACAGAGGATATCTTTGAAGCTTTAAATGAAAATGCTAATGATTATACAAAAGAATCTTTGGAAGCAAAACAGGCTTTGATAGATGAATTAAATAATATAATTAAAGGTAATTCAGAGGTTGCTTTAGAAGATATTACTCAAGATTTTGTTAATGAGAAAATGGCTGCAATTAAGAATTATGAATTACAACCAATTGAATTAGATAAAACTAAATATAATGAGCAAATGGAGAAAGCTGATAGTTTGATAGAAGAAGATTATACTCCAGATTCATGGGCTAAGTTAGTTAATGCTATGAATCAAGATATTTCAAATATTAAATTACAAAGTTCTTTAAATGTTGTTACATATTATATAGAAATTGCTATAAGAGATTTGGTTCCTGAAAACTTTGAAAGATATGTTACTAGTACAGTTTTAAATCTTCAAATGCAACTTTGGGATCGTGTAAGAACTGATTATACACCAGATTCTTATCAAGCAGCTCAAGATGCTATTAATGCTTTGAAATATAAAACTATATATTATGGTGGAACTATAGATAAAAAGAGTGAATATCAAAAAGAGCTAGATAAAATTGATTTAGATAAAATTTTAATTGCTAAAGATGTAGATCAATCAGCGCTTAATCCAATAGAAGAAGCTATGAGTCAATTGAATTCTGAAGATTATACAGAAGATTCATGGAATGATTTATTAGAGAAAATAGAAAATGCAAAGAAAATAACTGATTTGCAAAGTAAATTTGATAAGGCTATGGAGGGAATCTCTTTAGATAATTTAGTAAAAATTCCTAATGTAGTAGATGTTAATTTAAGTACAAATGGACAGAATGGATTTGTTACAGTAGGAAATGAAATCGTTTTAACATTTGGTGGTAATGTACAACTTGATGTTAATGCTACTACAGTTAAAATAAATGGTAAAGATGTACAATTGGTTTCAACAGATAATGGTTATAAAGCAACTCTTATAGTAGAAGATACTGAAAAAGAGGGCAAAGTAAATTATGAAATCAATGTTGTAGGACAAGATGGATTAGTTGGAAAAACTATTAAGGATACTAGTGAAATAGTAGTAGATATCACAGCACCTACTGTAAACTTTAAAGCTGGTATTGAGTCTAATATGACAATTAATTATAATCAGGAATATGCAGTAAGTAGAGATGATTTAATACTTGAAGATAATTATACTGGAAATGATGATTTAGTTGTTGAATTTAATCAAGTTGATACTTCAATTTTAGGTAGTGTAACTATAACTTATGTAGTTACTGATAAGGCTGGAAACGATTCTAGAATTACTCGAGTAATTGAAGTGGTAGATAATGAAAAACCAGTTATCACATTGAATGGAGAAACACCTGTAACAGTAGAAGTAGGAAGTACATATACAGATGCAGGAGCAACAGCAAGTGATAATTATGATGGAGATATAACTGCAAACATAGTAGTAGTAAATCCAGTAGACACAACAACAGTAGGAGAATACACAATAACTTATAATGTTACAGATACAAACGGAAACGTTGCAAAAGAAGTAACAAGAGTAGTAAAAGTAGTAGATACAACAAAACCAGTTATTACACTAGTAAATGGTGAAAAACCAGTTACAGTTGAGGTTGGTACTTCATACATCGAACCAGGTTATGAAGCTATGGATAACTATGATGGTGACATTACTGATAAAGTAGTAGTTACTGTTGAAGGTTTAAAAGAATTAGATATAACTAAGATTGGTGATTATAAATTAAAATACAATGTTACAGATGAAGCTGGAAATAAAGCTGAAGAAGTTGTAAGAATTGTAAAAGTAGTAGATACAAAAGCTCCAGTGATTAAGTTAAGAGGAGAAAATCCATTAACTGTACAAGTAGGAGAAACTTATAATGAACCAGGAGCAACTGCTATAGATAATTATGAAGGAGATATAACTAGTAGAATAGTAATTTCTGGTAGTGTAGATACTTCTAGACCAGGAACATATACTGTATATTATAATGTAAGTGATTTTTCTGGAAATATGGCAGAAGAGGTAACTAGAACAGTGATAGTAGCTGATACAGTGTTACCTACAGTAGATTTTGAAATACTTAACCCAACTAAAAATGAATGGTATGGAGAATCTATACAAGTTAAAGTAAAAGGTGCAGACGCATCAGGAATTACTAAATTAGAATATCAATTAGTAATTGATGGTGTATTAGGTGAATGGAAAGAATTAAATTTAGATAATCCTATATTTATGATTTCTAATAATAGTTCTGATATCACATTTAATGTTAGAAGTACTGATGGAGCAGGAAATGTTTCTGAAGTAAAAGCAGGTGGAAAATATAAATTAGATGTATTAAAACCTGAGATAAATAGTGTAAATCAAGAGGGTGATTATGACCGTGAAACTACTTGGTTCAAATCAGCAGTAAAAGTAATTGCTACTTCTCAAGATAATCAAGAAGGAAGCGGAGTAAAATCTATGTTCTATTCTATAAGTAAAGATGCTGGACAAACTTGGGCTGAATGGACAGAAGTTCAAGGAAGTAATTTAGAATTTACTATAGAAGAAAATTTATCAACAATTCAATATAAGATCAAATCTATAGATAATGCTGGTATAGAGTCAGATGAGTATATAAGTTCTTTAATAAAGATAGATACTGTCAAACCTGTAATTAGTGTTGTATATAATGGAAAAACTTATAATGAGAGCTTCAATGTAACAGTTCCAGCTAACAAAACAAATACATTTGTAAGTCCTGAAGTTACTAGCGATGGAACATTAAGTATGAATGGTAATATTGATAATTCTGTTCTAGGTGTTCAAACTATCACTTATACTTCTAGGGATGAGGCAGGAAATGTAACTACAGTTGTAATGACTGCAACAGTTGAAGATAAAGAAGCTCCAGTAATTACATTAAATGGAGATGAAGAATTAAATATAAAATATGGTAGTCAATATGTTGAATTAGGTGCAAGTGCTCAAGATGCATATGATGGAGACGTAAATGTTGAAATAACTGGAAATGTTAATACTTATAAAGTTGGATCTTATACTATTACTTATAAAGCAGTAGATAAATCAGGCAATGAAAGTACTAAAACAAGAAAAGTTAATGTAACAAAAGCAACTACATCTGAAATATTTACAGAAGGTAATAATTGCGAAGCAGGAAAGGATTGTTATAATACACAAGTACTTAATAACTTCGTATGGTATAGTGGACATTTATGGAGAGTAATTAAAGTAAATGCTGATGGTACTGTAAAATTAATTACTGAAGAAAGTGCAGCTGGACTTGCTTATGATGATGCTAGTAGTGCATTTAGTGGAAGTATAGTTCAAGATTGGCTAACTAAAGAATTTTATGCAGAACTTAATAATGCAAATAATTTAATAGTTGAAAGTGATTATTGTAATGAAAAGACAACATTATTTGAAAAGGTACGTTATGTTTGTTCTCCAAGTAGTACTGTAAAATCTAGAATAGGACTTCTTACTTTAGATGAGTATAATATTCTTGGAGCAGAAAATAGTTACATAAATAATGGTACTTGGTTCTATACAATGACACCTTCTAAAGATACTAATGCATGGATAGTTAAGATGGATGGAGCTAAAGACCGTGTATATAAAGTATTAGAACCATATGGTATAAGACCAGTAATAACTATGAAATCTTTAGATATATTATCTGGTAATGGTACTGAGACAGATCCTTATAGAATTCAAGGAGATAATACAGCTCAAGCAGGTTCTAAACTTAACACTCGTGTAAGTGGTGAATATGTTAAATTTGGTAATGAGATGTGGCGTATAGTTGAAGCATCAAGTTCTCAAACAAGATTAATATATAATGGTGTAATTGAGGAAAATGAAATTCCTGTTCAAGTTGTTTACGGAGAATATGGAAAATTTGAAAAAGGTTCAAGTATATATAATTATTTGAATGATACTATTATGAATAAACTATTTAATAGCACTGAAGAGTCGTTAATATTAAATTCTAAATGGTATAGTAATCCTATAAGTAGAGGAGAAAACCCTCGTACAACAAGTTTAATTTCTAATTCTAAGTATACAGAAGCTAAGATTGGTTTACCAAGTGTAGGTGAATTAATGACAGGATGGAGTTCTACTAATAAGATGGATAGATTTACAGTATGGACAATCAACTATAATCCAACTTATAAAGAAGGAAATCAATGGTACTTAACTAGTGCTGGTACATCAGATTACTTAGATGGTGTTGATCGTGGTATTAAACCAGTAATAAATATTCATCCTAAGTTAACTATTGCTAGCGGTGATGGTACTTATGAAAATCCATATATATTGAATTATTAAGATTTAAAAGTATTGCCTTAAATGGTAATACTTTTTCTTTGGGCTAAAGTTTATACACATATGATAAATACACATAAAATACTTTGGAGGAATGAGTTATGATTGATAGACTTTTAGAGATGGATACAATTACATTAACTTTAATAGCAACAGTATTTACATGGGGAATTACTTCTTTAGGTGCAAGTTTAGTTTTCTTTTTTAAAAAAGTTAATCGTAATGTTATGGATGCAATGTTAGGATTTGCGGCTGGTGTTATGATTGCAGCTTCATTTTGGTCTCTTTTAGCACCTGGGATAGAACTTGCTGATGAGTTAGGTAAGTGTTCTTGGCTAGTGGCTACTATAGGTTTTATTAGTGGTGGTGTTATATTATATTTAGGAGATAAAGTATGCAAATATTTTATGAAGAAACGTAATAATAATAGTGAAGGACTTAGAAGAAGTATATTACTATTTAGTAGTATAAGTTTACATAATATTCCAGAAGGTTTGAGTGTTGGTGTGGCATTTGGTTCATTGTTTTATAACATGACAGAAGCTACTTTACTTAGTGCTATAGTTTTTGCTCTTGGTATAGGGTTACAAAACTTTCCTGAAGGTAGTGCAGTTAGTTTGCCTTTGAGACGTGAAGGATTTAGTAGATGTAAATCTTTTATGTATGGTTCTTTAAGTGGGTTAGTAGAACCTATATCTGCTGTTATAGGTGCATTACTTGTTGTTAGAATTCGTAATATTTTACCTCTTTGTTTATGTTTTGCAGCAGGTGCGATGATATATGTGGTAGTAGAAGAATTAATACCTGAGAGTCAAAGTAATAAATGTAAAGATTTAATGGCATTTTTTACTTTAATAGGGTTTAGCATTATGATGATATTAGATGTTGCTTTAGGATAAGTTAAAAGGTGGACAATAGTCTGCTTTTATTTTTATATTTAATATTCTTTGGGTTCATGGTAAAATAATAATAGGTGAAGAATATGAAATGTATTGTAACTGGTGCTTCTTCTGGTATTGGAAGAGATATAGCAAGGTATTTAGGAAAATTAGGCCATGAAGTAATATTAGTTTCAAGAAATAGGTTTGTTTTAAATCAATTATCTAAAGAAATTAATAATTCAAAAATTTATGTTGTAGATTTGAGAGTTGATGAAGAAGTAGATAATTTTTGTAACTTTATTAAGAAAGAAAATCCTAGTATTTTAATAAATAATGCTGGTTTTGGTGCGTTTGGTTTATATGATGAAGTTAGTTTAAATAAAGAATTAGATATGATTAAGGTTAATATAGTAGCTATGCATAAAATAACTAAATCATATTTAGAATGTGGTAGTGGTTCTGATAAAAAGTATTTATTAAATGTTGCTTCAAGTGCTGGTCTTATGCCAGGAGGTCCTATGATGAGTACGTATTATGCTACTAAGAGTTATGTAAAAAGTTATACACTTGGAATTTATAAAGAGTTACAAATTGAAAATAAAAATTTAAGTGTTTCAGTTTTATGTCCAGGGCCAGTAGATACAAATTTTAATGAAGTAGCAGGTGGTCATTTTAGTGTTAAACCATTAAGTAGTGAATATGTTTCAAAGTATGCCATTAAAAAAATGTTTCGAAAGAAACTTATAATAATTCCTGGCGTTAAAATGAAATTAGCTGTTTTTTTTGCTAGATTTTTGTCAAATAAAAGACTTTTGTCTATAATACTTAAGATTCAACATAAAAAAGTTGTTAAATAAATTAAGTTTTAATATAATGTTGTTTATAAGTATAGTTAAATTTGATAAATCATATAGTTAAATGTGGTCAAATTATATTTTTACTTCTTAGTTCTTTAATTAGATTTAGATATATAAATTAAGTTGTTATTTAAGTAAATTGAATTATATAGAGAAAGTATAGAAACTAGTGAGATTTTTAAAAGGAGAGTAGATGAAAACGAAAAATAAAAGTATTAATAAGCCTTGGATAAATTTTTATGATGAAGGAGTTCCTAAAACAATAAATTATCCTAATAAAATGATGTGGGAAGTAATTAATGATTCTGTTATTAAGAATTCTAATAAGTTAGCATATGAATACTATGGTACTAGTGTAAGCTTTAAGAAGTTTATGATTGAAATTGAGGAAGCTGCTAGATCACTTAAATCTATTGGAGTTAATGAGAAAGATGTAATAAGTATTATTTCTCCCAATATTCCTCAAGCTATAATTATGTTTTATGCTGTAAATATGGTGGGCGCAATTGCTAATATGGTTCATCCTTTAAGTGCAGTTAGTGAAATTAAAAATTATCTTACAATGTCAAAAAGTAAGTATGTTTTTGTTGTAGATATTTCTGTGAATAAAGTTTTAGAAGTAGTTGATAGAAATGTAGTTAAACAAATAATTGTTATGAATGTAAGCGAGAAAATGAATAAAATTACTAGGTTTGCTTATGAAATTACTAAGGGGAAAAGTATTAAAATTCCTTATGAAGATGATATAATTTTGTCTTGGAATTCTTTTTTAGATTATGGATATATGTATGATGGAGAATATAAAGTTCATAGAGATGCTAAAGAATGTGCAGTTATTTTATATAGCGGCGGTACTACTGGAACGCCTAAAGGAATTATGCTCAGTGATATGAATTTTAATTCAGTTACTATGCAAACTGCTTCTATGATTCAGCCTGTAAATGCGGGAGAGTCGATTCTTACTATCATGCCAATCTTTCATGCTTTTGGTCTTGATGTTTGTATTCATACACCTCTTTCTTTGGGAGTGAAATGTATTTTAATCCCAACTTTTAATTTTAAGAAGTTTGGACGTCTTATTAAGCAATATAAGCCTAATTTTATAGTGGGTGTGCCTACTTTACTTGAAACCATGATTAATGATGAGAAGTTACAAGAAATGGATTTGTCGTTCGTTAAATGTATTATAACAGGAGGAGATGTTATTTCAGTTCAACTTAAGAAACGAGTTGATAAATTTATGAAGAATCGTGGAAGTTCTTCTACTGCTAGGCCAGGATATGGATTAACTGAAGGATGTGGCGCTAGTTGTTTGCTACCAAATAATTTTCAACCAGAAGGTAGTATAGGAGTGCCTTTACAAGATGTGCTTTATAAGATTGTTAATCCGAGTGATAAAAGTGAAGTAAATGTTGGAGAAGTTGGAGAAATTCTTATAAGTGGTCCTAGTGTAATGTTAGGATATTTAGATAATTTAGAAGAAACAAAAAATGTTATTATTAAGGATAATAATAACACTCTTTGGTTGTGTACTGGAGATATGGGCAAAATGGATGAAAATGGGTTTGTTTATTTCGTTCAGAGACTTAAAAGAATTATAATTTCTTCTGGATATAATTTGTATCCTTCTCATATTGAAGAAGTTTTACTTGTTAATCCACTTGTAGAAAATGTATGTGTCATAGGAATACCTCATCCTCACAAAACTCAGGTTGCTAAAGCTTTTGTAGTACTTAAAAATGGAATAGAAGGTAATGATAATATTAAACGTGATTTGAAAAAACATTGTGAAAAATATTTAGCTAAGTATTCTATTCCTTATGAGTTTGAATTTAGAAGTGAGCTACCTAAAACTAATGTAGGTAAAGTTGCTTATAAGGTTTTAGAGGATGAGGAAAATTTGAGTAAATAATAAAAATGTTAAAACCTTGCTTCATAGTATTTAAAAGCGAGGTTTTTATTATAATATAAAAGTTAATAAAATTTATTTTAAATAAAAAAAACTCATTAAGAGTTTGTTAGTAAATCTTATTTTAAATTTACTTAATCTTCTTCGAAGAAATCACCAAGTTTTATTTTTAGTTTGTCAGCAATTAATTTTAATGTCTCAATGGAGATTGTAGCATGAACTTTTTGTGATTCTAGATTTTTTATATAACCATAAGAAAGATTACAAAGTTCTGCTAATTCTTCTCCAGTATAGCCACGGAGTTTTCTAAATTTTTGTATGTTTTTTCCTACAACATTATATATGTTACTAGATGTAACTTCTTCTTTGATGTAAACCATATTATTTCACCCTTTTTTATTTTCTCATAATTTTAGAAATTATTCGGTCACCCTGTGTGTGACTAAGATTGCTAACCTACTTACCATATTTTACCATTTTTTAAGTAAATAGAAAAGTATTAGTGTTTTATCTATGGTCGTACATTTCGTTTATAATTTGTTCAATTTTATTTAATCTTTCATGTAAACTGTTAAATATATTTTGCATATCATTTGGTTTTACTGTTCTTAATATATTTTGAAGAGTTTCGATGTCATAAAATAATGGATTATATGTTGATTTTACTTCATTCGAGTTTATATTTATTCCAGACCCAGTTGCATAACTCTCAATTAGTTGTTGACTAGAGGCATTTGTTATTACTACTTGTGCAGTTAACATTAGCCAGTTTCCTATGACATTTTGTTCTGGGGTACTTAAATCTTCTATTAAAATAAATCCTATTATTGTAAATAGAGCTGTTGATACTTTAGGATTTAGAGTGAATAGACTTTGCATAGTTATCACCTTATATTAATTTTATTCAAATATTAATAAGTAATTTACTTTTTTTTATGTACATGGTATTATTGTTTTGGAGGTATTTATAATGGAATTAAAAGGAAGTAGAACTGAAGCTAATCTTTTAGCTGCATTTGCTGGAGAAAGTCAAGCAAGAAATAAATATGATTGTGCTGCTAGTCAAGCAAAGAAGGAAGGTTATGAGCAAATTGCTAGTATTTTTGAGGAAACAGCTCGTAATGAGAAAGAACATGCTAAAATGTGGTTTAAGTTAGTAAATGGTGGTAAGATAGGAAATACATCTGAGAATCTTAAAGCAGCTGCTGAAGGTGAAAACTATGAACATACAGATATGTATAAAGAATTTGCTCAAGTGGCACGTGAAGAAGGATTTAATGATATAGCTGAATTATTTGAAGGAGTAGGAGCTATAGAAAAAGAACATGAGGAAAGATTTTTGACTTTACTTAAAAATTTAGAATCTGATATGGTTTTTAAATCTGAGGAAGAAACTATTTGGGTATGTAGAAATTGTGGACATGTTTATAGAAGTAAAGAAGCACTTGATGTATGTCCTGTTTGTAAACATGGAAAAGCTTATCAAGAAAGAAAAGCTACAAATTATTAATATAAGCGTCAATTAAACTGACGTTTTTCTTTTTGTGCAAAATAAAAAGCTCGAAACCGAGCTTCCTGTGTGTTGAACACATTTGTGAATATTTATTCCCATTGGGAATAATTGTATTTTACTATATTATTTAGAAAAAGTAAATACTTATTTTAACATTTTTTAATTTTTTGTAATTAGGCTGAACTTATAATTCTTAATTTCTATAAACTAGAATTAATAATAGTTACTAAATGTCTTTATCGATTATTTTTTTCTTTCTTTATATTATAATAATTCTTATTTGGAATATCAGTTGTTGAGTGTCTACCAAATCTCTTATAGAGTGGAGCTTGATAATAATGGAATTAAAAACTTTTATTCTTTATTATCATTATGATAGTTGTTAAAAAGTTGTGATTTCTAGTTATTTCATTTTATAGATTAAAAAACCTCTGAAAGCTTTTATTTTCAAAGGTTTTATTATTCTTTAGATGGCGCCCGATGCAGGACTCGAACCTGCGACCTAACGGTTAACAGCCGTGCGCTCTACCGACTGAGCTAATCGGGCAACTTCAATATGTATTTTATACTATATATTATGCAAAGTCAATAATATTTATACTAAAAAATAAAAAAAAGTAGTAAAAGTGTTAAATTTTACCACATATTTGTATAAATTCCTTCTTCTTTGTATAATTCATCCATATTATTTATGAAGCTATATAATTTATATAGTTCTGTTCCATATTTAGAAAATTCTTTAATTACTACTCCTCCTACTAAACTTTCAGCTATATAAATATTATTTTCGTCTAAACCTGCTATTAAAGCAATATGTCCATCTCTTCCAATTAAATCTCCAACTTTATATGATTCATTAAGTACGAAATCTTTAGTAAGCTCATTATATTTACCAAGATCTCCTATGTCATCATCTCTTTCTGTATTTCCAGCTCCTGAGTCTTTAACATCAAATCCTGAGTTATATAGAACCCATGAAACGAATCCTGAGCAATCTAAACCATTAGCGTATTTTCTTCCAGGAACATAACCAGATTCTTCTTGCCAATTCATAAGTGGACATCCCCATGTTGCAGGACCTTCGTCTATTGCTATTAGATATTGAAATCTGTCTTCATTAAGATAAAGACCTTTTTTGTAATATCTACCTTCTCCATCTACATAAGGTCTACCAGGATGTGGGTTAAGTCTTCCATTTTCAAAAAAGTAATTTATCCTATAAGGAAACTCTAGTACTAAAAATCGTGCTGTTGCGACAACTGCTCCTCTTGTTCCTTCTCCCCCTGCTTCTTTGATTTTAAATTTTAGTATATCATCAAGCATGTCGTTTTGTTCTTTTGAATATATTCCACAAGGTAGCTTTGTACTATTGTTATCTTGACTAGCTTTTTTGTATAAATCTGTAACTATTACTTCTACTTCTTTCATTATATTATTTGATGTATTAACAGTTATTTTAGTAGTTCCATTGTTAATGGGAGTTACTAATCCATTATTAACGGTTGCAATATTTTCATCTAAACTTGTATAATTTATTGTTTCGTCTACTTCTCCTATACTTGTTATTTTACTTGTTATTTGATATGTTTCTCCAATAGTAAGATATATTTTGTCAGTATTCAGAGATAAATCTAATATTTTATTTATTTTGACATCTTCTGTTTCAACTTCAATAATATTATCCTTTTCATCTTTTATAAAAATATAGAACTTTCCAGCATTAACATTAAATGTACACTTGTTTTCATATTCATTTATCCATTGTGTATCATTTTCAGATAATTCTTTGTTTTCACTAATGATGCAAGAAAGTTTTTTATTTAATGGATTATGAATTTCTATTTCTATAGTCTTAGTATTATCATCATTAATATAATCGCTTATATTTATAGATTTTACTTTGATACGTGATGTTGTCATTAGTCCAGTAATTCCTATGAAAATTAAAATAATTATTATAATTAAAAAGGATATAATAATTATTGTGTTATATTTTTTATTTATTTCCATTAAAATCACCCAAATATTCTATTTTGAAATTATTATATCAAAATATTTTATAATAATCTATAGGTCTTTATGTAAAGTTTTTAGTTTATTCTTATTATTTTTTAATTTTTATTATATAATATTATTATTGAATACAATGCTTTAAAGGGGCGTGAAATAAATGGATAAAGATTTTGAGGTATTAGAGTTTGATTCTCCTAAAAAAAGTTTTAGTGTTTTAGAAACATATGGGGAAAATTTAATTAAGAAAACTTATATTACTAATCCTGCGATTGGTAGAGATAAAGAAATTAAAGAAATGATTTTAGTTTTATTGACTCCGGAGAAGAGTGCTATGCTTGTTGGTAAGCCTGGTATAGGTAAAACAGCAATAGTTGAAGGATTAGCTTATAGAATGCAACGTGGTGAAGTTCCAAATGCTATTAAAGGTTATGATGTAATAAAAGTTAATATTTCTAGTTTGCTTGGTAATGTTCAAGTAGAGGGTGGGGTTAATGAGAATAAGCTTCAGATATTAGTTGATGAATTAAAGACTCGTGAAAATATTATTTTATTTATTGATGAAGCACATTTGCTAGTTAGTAGAAATACTTCTAATTTGAATGTTGATTTTGCTAATATGTTAAAGCCAGGTCTTGATAGAGGTACTATAAAGATGATAGGCGCTACTACTACGGAAGAATATGATGCTTATATTTTAAGAGATCGTGCATTTCTTAGAAGATTTCAAAAAGTTGATGTTTGTGAGCCCTCTATAGATGATACCGTTAATATTCTTTTAGGAACTTATCTTAAATTAGAAAAACAAAGTGGAGTAAAAATACCTTATAGTAATTATCAAAAAGAAAAATTGTTTAGATTTATTACAGAATTTACAGATGAATATAAAAGAATATATGAGATAGGAAATAGATATCCAGATATTGCATTAACACTTTTAGGGAATGCTTTTAGTAATGCCGTTTTTGAAAATACTAATGAGCTTAGAATTAGACATATTTATGAAGCTTTAAAATCGAGTAAAAATGTTTATCCAGATGCTAAAAGAAAAAGTTTAGTAGAGTTTGCGGAAAAATTTTCAGATATTATAGAGGAAGAAAATCTAGTTATTGATTAGATTTTTTCTTTTTTGTAATAATTTATTGAATAAATTAAAAAAATTTTAACTTTTGAAAATTAAAAATTGAGCACTTTTTGAGAATTTTTTTGTTTTATTTGCGTTCGTGTTTTTTAAAAATAGGGGTTAAAATTAAAAATTGGTTCTTTAATTTTAAAAATTGGAGAGTTTGCTTTTTTTTATGTGATATGTTATGTTCTTTTTAAGGGACAATTAGTATTTGTTTTTGGCATTCATTCCTATAAATTTATTAATCAAAGTCTATTAATTGTTCCTTAATTAATTATGTTATATTAGTTTTCAATAATTTATTTAATTTTAAGATGAGGGAGGTTTTATGGAAAAAGTTATTGAAGTTAAAAATGTTACAAAAGAAATAGGCAATAATCTTATTATTGATGATGTTAGCTTTAGTTTAGAAAGTGGCAAAATTTATGGATTAATAGGCGCTAATGGGAGTGGAAAATCTACACTTTTAAAAATAATCTTAGGACTTTATAGTGCGGAAGGCGAAGTGATAATTAATGGTAAAAACTTGCGGAGTAATTTTGAAGAAGTTATGAGTAGTATTAGTGGTATTGTAGATTATGTTAGTTTTTATGATTATTTAACAGCATATGAAAATGTTCGGTATTTTGCAATGTTATATGATGTAAATTTTGGGAGAGTTAAGGAAGTCTTAGATATAGTAGATTTAGATTATGAAGATAAAAGACCAGTGAGTCAATTTTCATTAGGAATGAAACAAAGATTAGGTCTAGCTATTTCTCTTTTAAAGAATCCAAAAATATTAATATTAGATGAGCCTATGAATGGATTAGATCCGATTGGAATATCTAAACTTAGAAAATTACTTTTAAGTTTTAAAGATAAAACTATTATTATTTCTTCTCATATTATTTCAGAAATAGAGAAAATTGTGGATGAAGTGTTATTTATTAACAATAAAAAAATAATTCAAAAAACTATTTTTAGAGAAGATAATAAAAAACCTATTTTATTTAAGCTTAGTGATTATAAAGAAGCTTCTAAGATTTTAGATACACCTGTATTAAATGAAGAGACATCGGTATATTTAAGTGATAATGAAGTATCTAAAACTATTAAAGAAATGGTTAAGCGTGATGTGGAAGTTTATAGGGTTGAAAGTGGGACTTTAGAAGATGATTTGCTAAAAATGTTAGAAGGTGATACTAATGGGTAAATTGATTTTAGCTGAGCTTTATAAAGAGAGTAGAAAAAAGAGTTTTAAAATATTTATTTTGTTGATTATATTTGTGAGTGTTTTAAGTTTAATATTAATTAATAAAAATTTAAAATTGGAAAGTGAACAATTAGATATTTATCCACAATATTCTGAGGAAGAATATTTGGATGTTAATAAGTATGGAAGTTATTCACAGTATTTAAAAGATTATGAAAACTACAAAAGTTATATGGATAAAGAGATAGTTAAAAGTGAAGTTTTTAATAAGACTAAAATTAATGCTTTGTATATTTATTATCCTACTTTTCTTTTTGTAATTGGTTTAGTTAGTATTTTTATTTCTTTTAATATTTTAAGTTATGATTATCAGTCTAAGAGTTTAAGATATGTATTTCAATCGCATAAAGGAAGAAATAAAATTTTGATATCGAAAGTTATTACTGTTATATTATTATCTATTTTTTATAGTTTTCTTTTATTTTTAACATTTCTGTTTACTTTATGTTTCTTAACAAAAGAAAATTTGTTATTAGAAACTATTCCTATATATTTAGGTAATTCTTTAAAATATGTTCCCATAGTATTATACTATTTATTTAAAACTTTTTTATATATTATACCTATTACTTTTATATCAATTTTTACTGTATTTTTAACAATTTTTTTGAAGGGAAATACATTTGCTTTAATTATTTCAAATATTCTTTATTTTTGTTCTTTATTAGTAAGTCAAATTTTAATTACATATGGTTATACTTTTATAAGATATAGTTTTTTACCATATTTAGATTTTACTTATTTTGAAAATTCGAAAAGCGTAATTTTAAATAATTTAATTTATAATTTAGATTTGTCTATTGAAAAAGGTTTTATTATTTTAATAGTTTATAGTACTTTGTTTTTTATATTTTCTATTAAATTTATAAAAAGAGATGTATAAATAAGTTGGATTTAAATAACTTTTTTGTTATTTGATAAAAGAGACTGAAAATAGTTCAATCTCTAAATGCCTTATTAGATGAGGTTACATTCCTTGTTTTTTATAATAATCATGTAATTCTTTAAATCTATTAAAATGTACTATTTCTCTTTCTCTTAAAAAGCTTAAAGGCGCTAGTAAATCTTGGTCTTTTGTTAAATCCATTAAGTTTTCATAAACTGCCTGTGCTTTCTTTTCTGCTGCCATATCTTCTTGTAAATCTACTATTGGGTTACCTGTAATATTTATATAAGCAGTTGTAAATGGTACGCCATTTGAGTCACTTGGAAAAACACCTTTTTTATGTTCTACATAATGAGTATCAAGTCCAGCAGATTTTAATTCTTCTATGCTCGCATCTTTAATTAATTGTCTTACCATTGTAGAAATCATTTCAACATGTCCTAATTCTTCTGTAGCAATATCAGAAAGTAATGCTCTGCCTTTTTCATCTGGCATAGAAAATCTTTGACATAAATATCTTAATGATGCAGCTAATTCACCATTAGGACCTCCTAATTGTTGATTGAGTAATTTTGCCATTTTCAAATCTTTTTTTCTTATATTTATAGGATATTCTAATAATTTTTCATATTTAAACATTAGTTTTTTCCTCCTTCATTCATCCATGGCCATGGATTTTTATTCCATTTATATTCACTATAGTATTCTGTTTCAGTCAAGCAAAGTGGACCATAATTTTTTTCGTATATTTCTTTAGCTTTTTTTAATTCTTTTGAAGCATTTCTAAATTCATAATAAACTTTTTCATCTTGAGGATTAACATCTAAATAAAGACCTAAATCTATTGTTTTAAAAGTTAATTCTTGAATTTTTAAAAGCAATTCGTCTCTTTCACCACTTACAACAACTTTATAAATATAATTTTTATAAGGATCATAAATTGAAGTGAACATATTTCCTTTATTTAATCCTTCTTTTGCTGAATATAATTCGTTTTTAACTCTTATGTTGTTTACATTAATATTTCCTATGTTAACTTTTACGTCTGTATCCCATTCGTTAGATTTATAATTATTTTCATACATGTTTTTTTCAAGTTCGTTTTTAATATTAAATTTATTTATGTCAACATCATTGTGTTCGTGATTATTAAAATCGTAATCGTTATTTTCTATTTTCTTTTCTTCACTAATGTATTTTATTTTATTATCTCTTTCATCATAATACATTTTTATCCCTCCTAAAATATTCTATGAAAGGTATTTTTTAGTGTAAGGGCTAATAACTAATGTTATAAAAATATGTAAAATGTGTAAAAGATATAAATTACTCTTGCATTAAGTCTCAAACTATGTAAAAATTAATTATAGGTGAGATATATGGATTATAAAATAACATCAAACTCAGATGTAGATACAATTGAGTTAGCTCAGAATATTGAGAGTGAAAAATTTCCTAATATGGTTATATGCTTAGAAGGAGATTTAGGAAGTGGAAAGACTTTATTTACTAAAGCTTTTGCTAAATCTATGGGTATTATGGATAATATTACATCTCCAACTTTTAATATTATTAAAGAATATGAGGGAGAGTTAAAATTATTTCATATGGATGTATATAGACTTAGTGAAGTTAAAGAGGATTTAGGAATTACTGAATACTTTAAAAGAGGTGGAGTAACAATTATTGAATGGGCAGATTTAATTACTGATATACTTCCTAAAGAAAGACTTGATATTAAAATAAAAATTGTAGGTGAAAATAAGAGAATTTTTCAAATCATTCCAAGAGGAGAAGATTATGAAGATTTATGTGAAAGAGTTTTATAGTCTTTCACTTTTTTTTTAGTTGTAAAGGTGGTAAAATGTAATTAGGAAGTGGTTTTATGTATACTTTATTTTTAGATACTCATGGAAGTGAGATAATAGTTAGTTTATATAACGGAGTAAAATCTATAGAGAAGAGGCAGGAAAGTGAATATAGTCATGCTAAGTTTTTAGTTCCTATGATTGAAAGTATTATGAAAGAAAATAATGTTAGTTTTGAAAATATAAAAGACATAGTAGTAATTAATGGACCTGGAAGTTTTACTGGACTTAGAATAGGACTTAGTGTTGCTAAAGTTATGGCTTATAGTTTAAGAGTTCCTATTACAACTGTTTCTACTTTAAAAGCATATTTAATTAGTGATGAAGGCGATGATATGAGACTTGCAGTTATTCAAGATAATAAGGGATTCTATATTTGTACAGATGAGTACGTTGATGAATATGTAGAAGATATAAGTAGCTATAATGAATATAGAAGAGTGCCTCAAATGATAGATGTTTCTAAGGTGGTGCAATATGCTAAGTCTATTAAAGATACTAATGCTCATTTGGTAAGAGCTAATTATGTTAAGAAAATTGAGGCAGAAAAGTGATTCATAAAGAGGATTTAGGGGATTATAAGATTAAATATTTTTATTTAGAAAATGGTATAGAAGAAGCTTACATAGTTATAGAGGATGCAATAGATATAATAAATATTATAGATGTGTATGTTAATGAAAATAAAAGACGTGAAGGAATAGCTAGTAAGCTTTTAAAAGAGATTATGATAGATTATAATGGTAGAAATGTTAAATTTATGTTGGAAGTAAGTACAAATAATAATCCTGCTTTTCTTCTTTATAAAAAGTTTGGTTTTAATGTTATAAGTGTTAGAAAAAAGTATTATAAAAATAGTGATGCTTTGATTATGGAGAAGGTGAGTGGTAAGTAAATGAAAATGGAGAGAAGGCAGATTATAATGGCTTTAAGTATAATTTTAGTTGTAGTTATTTTTTTAATAATTATGCTTAGTTTTAAGACTATTGAAAGTGGAGAAATAGGATTAAAGACAAGATTTGGAAAAATTACAGATACGTCTTTAAAAGAAGGTATAAACTTTAAGATACCTTTGATTGAAAAAATAATAAAAGTTAATATTAAGGTTCAAAAATCAGAAATGGGAATTGAGAGTTCTACTAAGGATTTGCAAACTGTTAATACTAGTGTGGCAGTTAATTATAGAGTAGATGTAGAGAAAGCACCTAGTTTATATAGACAAGTTGGGAATGCGTATGAAGAAGTTATTTTAAACCCTGCTATAAAGGAGAGTATTAAGAGTGCAATTGCTCAGTATAATGCTGAAGAAATAACTATTAATAGAACTGCAGTTTCACTAAGTTGTTTGAAAGCAATACAAGATAAAGTTTCTAAATATGGAATTATTATAGAGGATTTTAATTTGACTGATTTTAGTTTCAGTGAAGAATATACTAGATCAATAGAAGAGAAACAAGTTGCAGAGCAAAATTTGGAAAAAGCAAAATTGGATGCGGAGAGAAAGATTGTGGAAGCAGAGGCTAATAGAAAAGCTAATGAATTACAAGGTCAAACATTAAATGAAGCGCTTATTAAAAAACAGTTTATAGAAAAGTGGAATGGGGAATTACCTAAGGTTTTAGGTGGTAATTCTATATTTGATATATCCGGGTTAATGGGTAGTTAGGAAGATGGTATTATGAAAGATATTTATATTTTAGCAATAGAAAGTAGTTGTGATGAAACTAGTGTAAGTATAGTTAAGAATGGGAAAGAAGATATAGCAACAACAGTTAATTCTCAGATAGATGTTCATACTTTATATGGTGGAGTTGTTCCTGAGCTTGCAAGTAGATTACATTTAGAAAATATTACTTTAGTTATTGATGAAACTTTGAAAAAAGCTAACATGGGTGTAGAAGATATGGACGCGATAGCAGTTACATATTGTCCTGGACTTTTAGGTAGTTTATTGGTAGGTCTTGAAGCAGCTAAAACTTTGAGTTTAATTTATAATAAACCTTTTATTAAAGTGAATCATATGTTAGGACATATAGCGGCTAATAATATAGGGCAAGAGCTTAAATATCCTCTTGTTTCTCTTGTAATAAGTGGAGGACATACTGATTTGATGTATATGGAGGAAGAAGGAAGTTTTAAATATTTAGGTAGAACTTTAGATGACGCTGTTGGAGAGTGTTTTGATAAGGTAGCTAGAATTTTAGATATGCCTTATCCAGGAGGTCCTAATGTAGAAAAATGTGCTAAAGATGGAAGTGATGTTGTACCAATGCCAAAATGTTTAGATGATAATACATTTAATTTTAGTTTTAGTGGTATTAAAAGTCATGTCAATAATTTAGTTCACAATGCAAAGCAAAGAGGAGATGTTATAAAAAAAGAAGATGTTGCTTGTTCTTTTCAAAATGCAGTTACAAAATCTTTGGTCAGTAAAACAAGGCAAGCTTTGAGGGCGACAGGTGTAAAGTATTTGAGTGTTGCAGGTGGAGTTGCTGCAAGTAGCTTTATTAGAGAAAAACTCATTGATATGTGTAATGAGGAAAGCGTGGAAATCTTTATTCCAGATAAAAAATATTGTACTGATAATGCAACTATGATAGGTGCAGCAGCTTATATGCTTTATAAAAATGGAGAGTTTAGTGATTTAGATGTTAACGCTAGTAGTCATGGAGAATTATAGTTAATACTTGAAAATATAGTATTTTTGTAATAAAATTATATTAGGAAAGTACGGAGGTGTTATATGGAAGGTTATTCTAAAACACGTTATTATGTAATGATAGGTGTAAGTGTTGTATGTTTATTATTGTTGGTTGGTGCAGCAAGTTATGCGTTTTTTAGACCTGTTATAACTGGAGAGGGTGCTCCTATAAATGTTAACTCTGGTAAGATAAAGCTACAAATTTCTGAGAGTAAGATAAGCGCTAGTAATTTATTTCCTATTAAAGACACATCTAAAGATACTAAGGCACAGAAAAATGAGTTTAGTATTTCTAGGACTGATGATAGTAATTTGAATGCTTGTTATTCTTTGTATTTAGTTGTAGATAATATAGGAGATGCACTTAAAAATAAATGGCTTAAATATGAGCTTAGTTATACAGATAAAACAGGACAAGCACAAACAGTAGAAGGTAATTTTGAAAATTTTGCTAGCTTAACTTTGGATAAAGATGGTAAAGCTAATATAGGGTTACTTATAAATCAAGAACTTACAGATGATAATCCTAGTAATAGTTATACTTTAAGGTTATGGTTAAGTTATTCTGAAACTGATGATCAAACAAGTATTCTTACTGGTGATGCAGCATCAAGAACTTTTGAGGCTCATATTTATGCAAGTGGAGAAAGTGGCGTTTGTAAATCTAATTAACTGGGGAAACTCAGTTTTTGTTTTGGTTTTTATTTAATTTTAGTTCTTAATTTTTTAATTTTTTAATAAACTTTAATGGTGAATACAATGTTTAATATTAAAGGTTTATCAGACGAAGAAGTAAAAAAGAGTAGAGAAATGAATGGTACAAATCAAATTACAGAGCATAAAAAAAATACATTATTTAGTTTGATATTAGAATCACTTAATGATCCAATAATAAAAATATTAATGATTGCTTTAGGTATTAAAGTGTTGTTTCTTTTTCATGATAGTGATATTTATGAAACTATTGGTATAATAGTTGCCATTATTTTAGCTAGTGTTATTAGCAGTTTATCAGAGTATGGAAGTGAAAAAGCTTTTGTTAAGCTTTCAAGTATGACTAGTAAGATATTAGTAAAAGTTTTTAGAAATTCTAAACTTGAAAATATAAATATAGATGATGTAGTTGTCGGCGATTTTGTTTTCTTAGAAAGTGGGGATAAGATTCCAGCTGATGGGGAAATTGTAAAAGGAGATATAAGT
Organism: uncultured Bacillota bacterium; assembly: GCA_947650795.1. Classification (GTDB taxonomy): domain Bacteria; phylum Bacillota_I; class Bacilli_A; order RF39; family UBA660; genus MGBC139354. The sequence goes on from CANSWR010000008.1 coordinate 20,888, forward strand.
GTAGATGAGTCTATGCTTACTGGTGAGTCTAAGGAAAAGAATAAGGGATACAAAGATACTCTTTATAGAGGAAGCATTGTTACAAGAGGTAGTGCTTTAATGGAAGTTTATAATATTGGTAATGATACTTATTATGGAAAGATAGCAAAAGATATACAAGAAAAAACTCCAGATAGTCCTCTTAAAAATAGGCTTAGAGATTTAGCAAAGTTTATAAGTAAAATTGGATATTTTTGTGCGTTTTTGGTTATTATTTCTTATTTATTTAATGCTATTTTTATAAGTAATAATTTTGAAGTAGATAAAATTATAAATATGGTAAGTAGTTTTAAAACAATGGCCCCACATCTTTTATATGCTCTTACTTTAGGTGTTACAATTATAGTAGTAGCTGTTCCAGAAGGGCTTCCGATGATGATTACTTTAGTTTTATCTTCTAATATGAAAAGATTACTTAAAAATAATGTTTTAGTTAGAAAATTAGTTGGAATAGAATCTAGTGGAAGTTTAAATATTTTATTTAGTGATAAGACTGGAACTATAACTAAGGGTAAGCTTGAGGTAATTGGAGTTATGGATAGTAAAGGGACAGTTTATAAAAAATTTAAAGAAATTAACAACTTTAAATTATCTGAACTTTTCTTGCTAGGTTTACTTTATAATAATGCTTCTAATTTTAGTGGAGAAGATGTTATAGGAGGAAATGTTACTGACCGCGCTATTTTAAGATTTATTGGTAATCAAAATAGGGATAAATATAAGATTTTAGAGCAAGAAGATTTTGATAGTAAGAAAAAATATTCAAGTGTTAAATTAAATTATGAAAAAGATAGTGTTTTTTATAAAGGTGCTTACGAAGTAATAATAAATAAATGTAGTAGGGAACTTAGAGAAGATGGGAGTTTAAGTTTAATTAAGGATAAACAAAATCTTATTAATATAGGAAATGATTATACTAGTAAGGGTGTTAGAGTACTTGGTGTTTCTTATAAAGTAAATGGTAGTATGACTTTTATTGGTTTTGTTTTAATTAAAGATGAAATAAGAGATGAAGCAAAAAAGGGAGTAGAAATGTTTAAAAATGCTGGTATTCAGACTGTTATGATTACTGGAGATAATGCTTTAACTGCAAAGAATATTGCCAAAGAAGTAGGTCTTATTGAGAGTGAAAATGATTTAGTTCTTACAAGCGAAGAATTAAGGTTAATGAGTGATGAGAAAGTAAAAGATATTTTACCTAAAATAAGAGTAGTGGCTAGAAGTTTACCTGAAGATAAAAAACGTCTAGTTTATTTGAGTCAAGAGATGGGACTTGTAGTTGGAATGACTGGGGATGGCGTTAATGATGCGCCTGCTTTAAAAAGAGCGGATGTTGGATTTGCAATGGGAAGTGGAACTGAGGTAAGTAAAGAGGTAAGTGATATTATTATTCTTGATGATAATTTTTTAAGTATTGTAAAAACTATATTATTTGGAAGAACAATATTTAAGAGTATTAGAAAGTTTATTATATTTCAATTAACAGTTAATATTACAGCAGTTAGTTTGTCTGTAATTGGACCATTATTTGGTATTATATCTCCTATAACTGTTATTCAGATGTTATGGATAAATATGGTTATGGATACTTTGGCAGGTGTTGCATATGCCTTTGAACCTCCAAAAATTGAATATATGAGTGAAAAACCTAAAAATAGAAATGAAAAAATTATGAATAGGTATATGATGAATGAAATTTTAGTTACTGGTTGTTATATGAGTTTACTCTGTATGTTTTTCTTAAAATCAGATTTTATTAAGAGTCTTTATAGAGTAGGTAATAAAGATGCGTATGTTATGACAGCATTTTTTGGATTATTTATTTTTATGACAATTTTTAATGCTTTTAATGCAAGAACTCACAGATTAAATGTTTTTGCAAATGTTACTAAGAATAAAGCATTTTTAATTATTATTTTGTTTGTTGCTTTAGTACAAATTGGTATGATATATTTTGGTGGTAATATTTTTAGGACTACAGGACTTACTTTTTTAGAGTTTGATGTTATGTTGATATTGGCGTTTAGTGTTATTCCATTTGATTTTATACGTAAAACTATTCTAAAAAAACGTGGTAAATGTTTAGGTGTATAAAAAAACTCTTAAAGATAGCTCTTTAAGAGTTTTACTTGATTTTCACCAAATTCTAATATTTCGTTTGCGAGTTTTAATGTGTCTTTGTTTGCTTCTTTTTTAAAATCTTTTATTTTTACTTCCATATTTATATTGCCCATGGAAAAACCTCTTATTAATATATCTGCTATTTTGGAGTCAGAATTATCTTTTTTTACTTCATGTGTCATAGCAGTTGATGCTGTTATTTCTTTTAATAGTGAAGAATGTTTTATATTAATTTTTTCTTTTTTAAGTAAGTTTTTAATTTTTTTATAGAATGTTTCGTATTTTTGTAATTGTTCTTCTAGTGTAAATTTTATTTTGTTCTCTTTATTTTTTATTAAGTTTAAAAGTTTTTTTGTACTAGTTAATCCCATTTTTGCATTATCATGCATGAATATAAGTAATTCACTTGTTTCATTCATTTTTAATCACCTATTAGTATTTTGTTCATAATTTTTTCTTTTATACAAAGTATGTTTTGCATGAAATGCGCTAATTTATGTTTTAATTGTTAAAATAATATTTAGTAGCATAAAAATCTTTTACTTTTTGTATTATATGGAGTATAATTTAGAAATGGGAGGAAAAAAGATGGGAAGAGTAATGAAGTACTTCTATATGGTAATGACCGCAATATTCATCCTATTCACTGCATTTGAAGTATATATGTATATGAGAATGGATGCTAATTATGTCGGAATATTTTATTTGTTGTTTAATTTTTTTATCATGTTTATGCTGTTTACTACTGCATATAATTATGATAATGCTAATAAAAAAATTAGATTTAGTAAAAATGTAATAGCAATTGTCATTGGAGTTTTTACAAGTTTCATACTTACATTTATATTGTCTCATGTTTTTAGTTATACCGATAATTCTTATGTTTTTAACGAATCAGTTTTTGTTATTAGCAAAGTAATTAAACCAATTATTTATTTTCTAATATTGTCTGTAAGCGTATTAGAATTGAAGTTTGTAAAAAATTAATGGATACCTATTTTAGGTGTCTTTCTTTTTTGTAAGTTTAACTTGAAAAAATAGTGAAAATTATTGTTTTTTAAATATTTTTATTATAAAATTGTTATGAGGTGTATAAGTTATGGACAAGAAAAAAATTAAGAAGTTTTGGAATAAATATAAGCTTCCTATCATTATAGTTGTTTTACTTGGAGTTTTTGTTGTTCTTTCAACTCTTATTGGGGATAAAATAGAAAAAGATGAGGTTGATGATTGGATTGAGGAAACTAAAAAAGAGCAATATGTTGTAACTTTACTTAGTCAAACAACTTGTAGTCATTGTACTCAGTTTAAGCCTGTTGTAAATGAAGTTGTACAAGAGTATGGTGATAATTTTATGTTTAAGATATTTGAAATAGACACTATTACAAATATTGCTGTTAGAAATAAGCTTATTTATGCTTATGATATTAAGTTTGAAGGTACTCCACATTTGTTTGTTACATATGATGGTAAATTGCTTGGTGAATTTGAGGATGTAGAACGTACTAAAGAAAATTTAGTTGAGTTTTTGAGAAGTAAAGGCGTGATTAAATAAACGCTTTCTTTGTTTTTGAGGAAGTATATATGATAAAAAAATTTATGTATGTTATTTTGTTTTTTAGTGTAATAATTATTGTTAAGTTTTTTACTGCGCAGTATAGTATTTCTTATGTAATAGAGGATTTTAATATAAAAGAAGAAGCAAGAAATGGTACTATGTATTTCGAAATTACCTATGATAATAAAATTTATAATTATATGTTTTATAATTCTAGGAAATTAACTAAAAAACGAATTAAAAGTGTTAAGGTAGAGAAAATAGGTGAAAGTTTATGTTTGACACCAGATATTAAAGGAATAGATTCTTATAGTGTATGTCATGATGGCACTAGTTTGGTAAGTGAGCATATTTTAAAGGATAAAAATTATGATAATAAAACAGAAGATTTTTATTATAGTAAAAAGTTAAATAAAAATGAATTCGTTTTAATTTGGAAATATGATGGTTTTTATTATATGAATGAAGATGAGCAAAAAAGTATTAATATTTTTAATAAAGATAGATATTCTAATGATTTAATGTATCAAAAAGATAAATTTTTAATTTTTCCTAAGTATAGTGATGCGTATTTATTTTCTGATTTTGTTGTTTTAGATATGACTAGTGGAGATTATAAATATATTACTACAGATTATAAAATTAATTATAATAGTAAAGTTGTTGGAGAACATAATAATAGCATTTATTTATTTGATTATACTAGTAATAAACTTTATGAAGTTAACTATAAGAAACGTAGATGTAAATTAGTAGGGGATGAAATAAAGGGATATATAAAATATGAAAATGGTCGAAAGAAGGAAGCTAGTTTAAATAATTATATTAAAGAAAATTATACTTTTTTTGAAGATGACAATAAGTATTTAGATGTTGATAAAAATTATTTTAGTTATTGTAATAACAATAGTATAAAGTTTAGATATTTCAAAGATGATAATATTAAATTTGTAGATAGTTATAAAAATAATTTATATTTTGTAAGTGATGATAATTTGTTAAAGTATACTAATAATAGTGTGGAACTATTAGTTCATTATTTTGAACTTAATTTTAATAGTGGTAATGTTGTCTTTGTCTATAATAAATAACCTTTTTACTTTATTTGCATATATTGTAAATAGGTGAATGAAATGAATGATTTTAGAAAAGTTTTAGATACAGAATATTATACTTATTATACTATTGAAAGCGGGGATACAATTTTTATGGGGAATAATGAGTAGAATATAAAAATATGCACAAAATTTAGGTTGTTTAAATAAAAATGACCTTTTATATGTTATAATTTATAATATACTGGAGATGAAAATATGAATGAATTTAAATTAAGAGGCACTATAACTGATTGTATAGATGTTGATCAAAATGCTGAATTAGGTTTTAACTTTCCATTTAAAATAGTTATTCCAAAAAATTTAAATGATACTCCAGAACTTATATATGCATGTAATTTACCAAGAGACATGTCAGATAGTTGTTCATCATTTGATGAATTAATCCAACATGCAAAAAATGATTTTGGAAGCATTGATCCTATGCTTATTCATTTATGCTTAGAAAATGGTTACCCTATGATTATTCCAGCAATACCAAGATTTAAAAATTTTCGGCCTAATTTTTTAGGAAGTGATTGTTTCAATAATGATTTTAAAAAATCAAAAAATTCTATATTTAAAGATTATTTATATATGTATGAAAACTTGGCAGATCAACATAAAGCAATTATGGAATATGCAATAAAATGTTTAAATGCAAGTGGAATAAATGTAGATGATAAGTTAATTATTTCGGGCTATTCTGAAGGTGCAAAATTTGCTTCCCATTTTGCTCTTTTACATCCAGAGATTATTAAAGCAGTTATTGCTGGAGGAACAGGTGGGGCAATTTCAATGCCAGTTTCAAACATTGATGGATATGAATTTATATATCCAACAGGCATAGCAGATATTTCTAATTTTGATTTTGCTTCTTTTAAAAATATATCGTTTTTCTATTATATGGGTGATATAGATAAGTCTGATTCTGCTATTCCAAATTTTGAAACATATCATTATATAGATGATAAAGGAAAAGATTGTATATTAAAAGATGAGTGTGGAAATGAAACACCTTTTATCGATGAAAATGGTAAGCAAAAATTTATATTGGATAGTGATGGCAATTATACTGCTAAATTTAATTTATTTAGTGATCAAGAGGTAAACGCAATTAATAAAGCATTAGGAACAATTACGCAAGAAAGATTTAAAAAACAGGCATCCATTTATAATAGTTTAGGTCTAAGGGCATTGTTTAAATTATACCCTGGAAATCACAGAACTATATTTGATAATAGAAATATTATTTTTAAAGATGTAGATGAGTTTATTAATAATTATTTAAAAAAAGAAACAAAAATATTGTAAAAATTAAAGTCTAAAAAACTTAATCATCCTATAAATTTTAACAAAAACTATAAATTAGGATGATTTTTTATGCTTTAAATACTGATAAATACCGACTTTATCCTTTATAGCTTCCTACAAAGTAGGATGAATTTTGCAAGTGCAAAATCAGATTTGTGTATATACAATTCCTTATGTAATAAGGTTCTAATTGCATATGATACACATACTTCTTATCCTGTTATTTCATAATTTAATAAATTATCAATCTTTTTAGGATGATAGACAAAACTTTCCATACTTTATGAGTTGACTCTTCTTTTTAAAGGAGGTACCATGCATCATACAAAAGGAGATGATGTTTATGAAGATTTTAATGGAGGAATATGGAGTTAAGTAATATTGTTAGGTGTGTTGTACACATACCAAATAATATTACTAAAAAAAAATTTAAAGCCATAGAATTTATTGGAGGTATTAAACTCTATGGTTAAATACAAAGTTAATTTAAAGTTTAAAGAAAATGGGAAATCTTTAAATGAGACAATAACTGAGGTATTAAAAATAGAACTAAATAAAAAAATAAATGAGACTTGCAATATTTTAAAAAAGGAGTTACCATTCCATCATACTCATTATTCTCAAAGTGAAGGGAGTAGTAATTAGTGATTGGGAATAGTAGTTTTAAAGTAGGAATATATATAAGATTATCAAGAGATGATGGAAATATTGAATCAGATAGTATTATTAGTCAAAGAAGCTTACTTAATCAATATATCAAAGAGAACAACTATAATTTAATTGATGAATATGTTGATGATGGTTTTACTGGAACAAATTTTGAAAGACCATCATTTAAAAGAATGATTAAAGACATTGAATCTGGAAAAATCAATATGATTATTACCAAAGATATGTCTAGATTAGGAAGAGATTATATTGGTACAGGTGAACTAATTGAAAAGTATTTTCCAAATAATAATGTAAGATATATTGCTATTAATGATGGTATTGACACATTTATAGATAATACAAACAATGATATAGCACCATTTAAAGCAATAATGAATGATATGTATGCTAAAGATATTTCTAAAAAAGTTAAAACAAGTCTTCATTCACGAATGAAAGAAGGATTATATGTATCAGGAAGATGCCCTTTTGGTTATATGAAAGATCCAAATAACAAAAATCATTTAGTTATAAACGAAGAACAAGCAGATACTGTTAAATTGATATTTGATTTAGCATTAAAGGGTAATACTTATCATTATATAGCCCAAGAATTAACTGAAAGAAAAATAAAAACACCAGCATCTTATTACAATTATGTTTGGAATACAAAGTGTATAAATACAAATTGTATTTCACAAGAGTATGGTGTATGGGTTGATACAACTGTTAAATCAATTCTAACTAATCAAATCTATGTTGGAGATACAGTTCAAGGAAAGACTAAAAAAATTAATTATAAACTTAAAAAGACAGTTAAGAATAATCCTAAAGATTATATAATAGTTGAAAATACACATGATGCAATAATTGATAGAGATACTTTTAATTATATTCAAACACTTTTACCTAAAAATGTTAAAAGACCAGAGAAGAAAAGATTTTATTTATTAGATGGACTTTTATATTGTGGAGACTGCAAACATAGAATAACGATTAGATATCAAAACAAAACTGGTAGAAGTTATACAACTTGTGATTATTATAGAACTTATTCTAAATATCATGTTTGTACAAGTCATAATAATAATTATGAAACATTAGAAAGAGTTATTTTAGATAATGTAATGGAAGTGTGTAAGAAATATTTAGATAAGAATAAAATAAAAGATTCAATAGGTAATATTAATCCAGTAGATAATACTTTAAATATTAAAAAACAAATTGAATGTTTAGAATTTGCAAATCAAAAATTAACAAATAATTTGGATAAAACATATATGAATATGTTAAACAGTATAATTGATGAAGAACAGTATGTAAGAATAAGTGAGAACATAAAAAAAGAAATAAAAAATAATAAATTAAGTATTGATAATATTAAAAATGAAAATATTGAATCTAAAAAACAAGATAAAAAACAATTAGAAAAATATATTGATGAATTTTTATCAATAGAAAGACCATCCAGAGAATTAATAGTTAATTTAATTGAAAAGATTTATATTTATCAAGATAAAACTATAGATATTATATTTACATTTGTTAATACATAAAATTATTGACGATGTGAATAAAAATGTATATAATATAAACGTAAGGAGATGGATGATATGGAGTCTATGACTAATGTAAATATAAGAATGAGTGTGGAGGATAAAGAAATTGCTACTAGCATACTGGAAAGTATGGGATTAAATATGTCTACACTAATTAATATGACTGTTAAACAACTAATACAGAAAAGAAAAATACCTTTTGAAATAACTGCTCCATCGGATGATGCTTATTTACTTAAATATTTTACAAAAGAGGAATTGCAGGAAGGTTCTAAGGAACTTGAATTTATGGAAAATCATCCAGAAAATTATAAGAGTTATGATAATTTAGATGATTTATATAAGTCTTTAAATGAGGATTAATAGTGAAATATAAAGTAAAGTACGAAAACTTATTTAAAAAGCAATATAAAAAGGTAATTAAGCAAGGAAAAGATATAAAAAAGTTACATGAAATAATTGAATGTCTTGCAAAAGGTGAAGAATTACATGAAAAATATAGAAATCACAAACTAGTTGATAATAAAAAATTCAAAAATTGTTATGATTGTCATATTGAGCCTAATTGGTTGCTCATATATAAAATTGACAACGATGAGTTAATTTTATTATTAGTTGCAACAGGTTCACATAGCGAGATTCTAAATAAATAGCACATAAAAAACGTAAACGGGGATACTCTTTATAGTATTAGTAAGAAATTTAATGTAAATCCTAAATTAGTAGCAGAGTTAAATGGACTTGAAGTAGATGAGTATATTTATCCTAAGCAAACTTTAATTATTCCTAAAAAAGGTATTCAATATTATATTACTAAAGAAAATGATACTTTAAAGACAGTTTCTAATTTGTTTGGGACTAATGAAGGAGAAGTTGCTAGTCAAAATAAAACAATATATTTATTGCCAGAACAGATGATATTTTATAGGGAAAACTAATTTTAAACAGTTATGAAAATGTAACTGTTTTTGTTATTATAAAATATGAATTATGATATAAATTGATTTGAGATATTTTGATAATATAAAAAAGTTTAAGTTATTAAAAGTAATAATTAATAATCTTCATGAAGTATTAATGTTTTTAATAACTTATCAAATTAAATAGTCTAGTAAATTGCTTGTATTTTCCTCTTTTTTTTTATATAATTAAGTTAGAATAAAGGAGAGGGTATTAGATGATTATAAAGAAACCATATGCATTTTTAATTAAGCATTTTCGATTAATACATTTGATATTATCTTCATTACTTATATTTTTAGCATATAAAAGTCATTTAGTATATAAGTTTTTTAATGATTATGTTAAAAATGGTTATTACACTTATTCTTCTGAAATATCTGGATCATATATAAATTTTTATATGTTTTTAGCTATAGTAGGTGTTTTAGTTGTAACAGCTTTTATTTATCTATTAATGAAATGGAAAAAAAAGAGTAGATTATTTTATATTTTGCTTTCTATTTTTTACATGATATTGTTTGTTGGACTGTTAGTGTATTTTAATGCGTTTCTGAATTTATTAAATGAACCTTTAGGTGTTCAAGCAGTTCGTGCGTACCGAGATATAATGTTTTTGCTTTATGTTCCACAGTATTTGTTTGTTATTTTTGGGTTAGTGCGTGGTGTAGGATTTGATATTAAGAAATTTGATTTTAAAAAAGATTTAGCAGATTTAGATATTGCAGAAGAAGACCAGGAAGAAATAGAAGTAACTTTTGGACAGAATAGTTATAAATATAAGAGAAAAGCTAGAAGAGCATACCGAGAAATTAAATATTATGCTTTAGAAAATAAATTCTTTTTTGGTGTTATTTGTGGAACGCTTATGCTAGTTCTTATATTTGTGATTTATGTTAATATAAATGTTTTTACTAAGAAATATAAGGAAAGTGAATTTTTTACAGTTAATGGTGTTATATTTAATGTTTTAGATTCATATGAAACAGATATGGATTTAAAAGGTAATAAGATTAATTCTCTTTATAAATATGTTATAGTTAAGGTAAGTATGCAGAATACTAATTCTTATAAATTATCTTTAGATAGTAAAAATTTGAGACTTATTTTAGATGATGAATTATATTATCCTACTTATTCTAAATCTGATTATTTTAGAGATTTAGGAAAAGGTTATTATGATAATAATTTATATTCTGGAGAAACTTATGAATATTTAATAATTTATGAGGTTCCTAAAGATTTAAAATATAAAAAAGCTTTGTTTAGAATGGTAGATGATATAAATGTTATTAATGGTGCGATTAATTCTAAATATAAGGATGTTAAGATTAAACCAATAGATTATATGGATTATGAAGCAGAAGAACAGGTTTATATGAGAGACGCTATTAGTTTGGAAAAGTCTACGCTACTTAAAAGTGAAGTAGTTGTAAATTCTTATGAAATTGGTGAAAAGTTTGTTGAAAATTATAATTATTGTGTTGATAGTGAATGTCATAGTGGGACAAGGATTATAACTCCAGCTGTTTTAGGAAATGAAGAAAGAAGTGTTATTAAACTTAATTTAGATGTAATGTTAGATGAGGATTTGTATATTAATAGGTTTATAAAGAATAATACTAATTTTTATAGCGCTTTTGGAGATATAATGTATTTGAGTAATGGAGAGTTAGTTAAAGCTCCTGTAGTTGTTAAAACTATGGATTTAGAAACTAAAAATGTTTATTTGGAAGTTCCTAGTAGTCTTAAAAATTCTCCTTTGATAAGGTTTGTTATTTCTGTTAGAAATAGAAAATATGTTGTTACTTTAAATAGTTAGAATTATGTAAAAAAGTTTCTTTGCTAGAAACTTTTTTAGTTACTATTAAAAGAAAATAGATTATATGTTTTATTGATATAAAGATAATGTTTGAAAATGTTCAATTAAACATTAAATAAGCTTATATGTTTTTGGTAATTATTTCTATTAATGAATGATCGCTTTCTGCTTTAATAGATTCTTCATAGTTGTACTTGGTTTTATAATTATTAAACATTTTTTTATTTTAGGTATGCTTTTTCTGTTACTTCTTGTAAAATAACTATTGTATGAAATATTCCAATTAATTATTTTCATATTTTTTCTCACTTTCAATTATATTTTTTAGTGTTTTAATTATAATATTTTTTAATTCTTATTAATAGTACATTAATAAATTTTTACAAATGTTTTTAGTTATTTTATCTTTATTTTTTGAAATTATTAAAAAATATTGAAAAATGGTAAAAGTTTTATATAATTTTTCTAAACTCAAAAATAAAAAAATACCAAATTTTTTAAAAAATTGGTACTTATATACTAAGTCAAAACTATAAAAGTTCGGACAAATTTTAACTGGAGCGAGTGGTTAAGTTATTTCAAACTTTTTCTCACAAATTAGGAATTAATACCATAAAAGTATCAATTTCTAATAATATTTTAACACAAATTTGTCCAAATGTCTTAAAAAAAGTTCATTTTTATAGTAAAATAATATCTAGGAGTTGATACTATGAAAAATTTTTATATTGATCTTGGTTCATCGACAATAAAGGTTTATTGCTATGAAGATGAATTAAAACTTATAGAAGAACATTCTATTTATTTTAAAAATGATTTTGATGCTGAAAAAGGAATTAGTAAAAGTAATTTAAAAGAGCTATGTGATTACTTTGAAGAAATAAAATCTAAATATGATTTAAAATATTATAATACACATATTTTTGTTACTGGTATATTTAGAAATTTAATACAAGAAAGAAAACAAGATTTGATTGAGTTATTTAATGATAAATTCGATTTACATTTTAATATTATTAGTCATGGTATTGAAAATTATTATTTAGCAAAAGCAATGGAAAATGACTATAACAATAAGAAAGTTTTAATCATTAATATGGGTGGTAAAACTACCGAATTAGTAACTTTTATAGGCACTAAAATAACTGATACAAAAAATTTAAATATAGGTGTTGCTGATTTATTGAATAATTTTGATAAAGTTAATAATAAATATAGTGGTAATACTGTTGAAGAAATGGAAAACTTTGTTGCTGGAAGACTATCTGATATTGAATTAGATAAAGACTATGATTGTGCAATATTTACAGGTGGAGAAGAAAGATTTGAATTACTAACAGGATTTAATTTAGTAGATAATACTTTATTTAATGATAATATTCATAAATATATGCTAAGTTTAGAAGATTACATTAAAGGTACTGAAAAAGTATTTAATGATATTTCACTTGAAGAATTATATGATTTAATGCCATCAAATCCTAAATGGATGGATGGTGCAAGAAGTGGTGCAATTATCCCATTAGTATTATTTAAAATGGCAAATGTAAAATGGATTATTCCATCTGATTTAAATTTAATTAATGGTGTCATTAATGATTTAAAATAATACTTATCTTAGGGGGATTAAGGTATGATAAAAAATGTAATATCTGTAATAGATGGTGCAGCAGGAAGTTGTGGTAAAGCTAAAGTAATTGGTGAAATAGCAACTGATAAATCTATAAAACTTGGTGCATCAGTAACAAATTGTATGCCAAATGCAGGTCATACTTTTGTTGATGAAAAAGGTAATTCAACTATTTTTAGAAATATTCCTGTTGCTTCAGTCAATCCAGATACTGAATTATTTATTGGTCCTGGATCTGCTATTGATATGGAAGTATTTAAAGGAGAATATGAGCAAGTTAGTAAATATTTAGGAGAAAGAAAAATTTATGTTCATGAAATGGTTCCTTTAGTAGATGAAAGACATAAACAATATGAAAGAGAACATATTAAAAGTGGTTCAACATTTAAAGGTTGTGGAGCAGTTACTCAGGAAAAAGTAATAAGGGATAAAAAACTAGAATTTTTTAAAACATTTAAAAATGCAATTGTTTGTTCTAACTCTGAATGGCTAGAAAGGTTATATCAACATTTAGATAATCCTTTAGAATATATTATTCTAGAAGGCTCACAAGGAGCTGATTTAGACTTAAATCATAGCGGGAATTATCCTTATGTAACAAGCAGAAATGTTTCTACATCTCAACTACTTGCAGACTCAGGAATATCAGCAGAGCGATTACTTCAAACAATTATGGTAATTCGACCTTTTCCAATAAGAATAAGTAATATTACTAAATCAGGAGAATTTATTTATACAGGCAATTATGGTAAAGGTGAAGAACTTACATGGACACAAATCAATTTAGCATCTATGTATGGAAGTTATCCTTATAATGGTGATGCAGAATGTCTACCTTATAATATTAATTTAAGTCGTGTAAAAAAATTAATTAGTCAATGCCCTGAAATATATTTAAAACAATTATTTGGTAATAATTTTAGGAATATAAAAGTTAGTGATTTAAAAATATTACAAATATTAGAACTCGAAAGATTAGTATATAAATCAAAAGGATTTAGTGATTATGAATCTCATTTTTTAGAATTGGAGATGTTTGATAAAGATTTTCCTAATAACACTATATTTGATCAATCCGAGCAAACAACAGTTACTAAAATGGAAAGAAGAGTGTTTGATTTAGATATCGCAAAATTAAAAAATAATATGCGCATAAATACTCCATCAAGTTTATATTTAAACTTCTTTCAACATTTGGGATTAGATTTTCAAAATGAAAGTGGTGGATTTGAAGATTACTACTTTAATCGTTACTTAAGAGAATATTTTAATTGGTTAGAAACAAATACTGGTGTAGAAATATCTGCTTTAGGAACTGGTGCTAAAAATGGAGAAAGAATTTTAAAAAAACAATTAATTATGCCTATAAAAAGATGATTTTAAACATTATCGTTCAAAATCATCTTTGTTTTTTGAATTGTTTTGAATAATATCAATATCACTATCATCTAGTATATCTTCACTATATAAATCATTTATGAAATCATCATATTTATCATTAAAGAAGAATTTGTTTTGTAAAAATTCTATAAACTTTTTCCATAATTCTTTAAAGTAATCAACTATTTTTTGTAATTCTGATACCTTATCTTCTAACTCATCAATAGTTTCGTTAGCATCATTTAAGTCATATTCTAATTCTTCAATTCTATCATCACGAGTTTTTATTTTCTTTTTCAAGTTTCTAACTTCATTTGAATGTTCTCTTAAATCATCTTCGTATTTTTTTAAGATTATATTTATATCATTTGCATTTCGTAAATTAGAAGTTGTGTCGCTAGTTTGCTCTATGTATTTTTTGATTTTGTTAATTTCTTCACTAGAAATAGAGTAGTTATTTTTATTTATAATAGTAGGTTTTAAATTATCAATAATATCATTAATCTCACTAGATTTATTTCGTAATTCGTCAGTTTTACTATTTAATTCTTTGAGTTGCTTTTTATATTTTTCTTGTTCTCGTTTAAACTTTTTATATTCATTCATATTAGCTACATTAATATCAACATTCCTACCTTCTTCTTTTTCCTTAAGAGTGTAGTTTAAATGATAAATTCTATTAAACGAATTAATACAATATTCTCTCATTTTATCTTGGATATTTACTAAACTTGTCTTATTAAACACATCAGATTTACCAACTTGTTTAGACATACCATTTTTCATTCCATCTTTAAAAGGAACTCCAACAATATGTAAATGAGGACTAGATTCGTCAAAATGAATAGTGGCATTTGCTATTTTAAAGTTAGGTACAACTTCTTCTAAATCTAATATTTGTTCTTTAAAAACTTCAATCATTTTTTTCTTAAACTTATCATCTTTATCAGTCCAAAAGTCCATATCTCCAAGTTCAATAATAATCTCACAAGCAAGATCTCTTTTGTTATCATTTGAAATATGATTAAAATAATTTTCTATCTTTCTATCATTTCTAGTTTGCTTTTCGTTGTATTTAATTTTTGCATCTTCAAATAAATCTAAATATAAACTTTTAGTATCTTCTACAATAGATGAAGTACCTTTAATCGTACAAATTAATTCTTGTTCTTCATCATATTTTCGTAAGTTATGTTTATCAACTTTTGATAATTGTTGATGGTTTTGGATAGCATTATTAGATAGAGAAGTAGTTCCAGTTTCAGTATTTTTTACACTTCTTCTTGCTTTTTTTGATTTATTTTTATCATTACTTAAATGTAATGAATAAGATAATTCTTCCATAAATTCATAACCCCCTTTGTTAGAATAGAGTCCTACTATTTATAATAGGATAATTTTGCTCTGTCAAAATCTCTAACCCCCTATATATTTTGACACAAGTATCAAAATATGGGGGCTAAGGTTTAGGCAACCTTAGAATCTATGAAAATTATTCAAGTAATTGCAAACTATTGTAAGCAATTATTTCATAATTTTATCAACAAACTTTTCCCACTTTCATTGTCTTTCGACAACAAAACGTGTTCGTTTGTTTTTACTTTTTTTAGAAAAAAGTTAACAAAAAATCTTTTGTTGATTGGTAACTTCAAAACGAAAAATATTATTTTTGTTTTAAAGTTTTTCCATTATTACTCTTACTTTTGTTAGTCAAGAATCAAGACAAGCAACTATCGTTGTTCTTGACTAACATTATCATTTTTCTTTTCTTCTTTATCAAATATAAATGTTCTACAATTTGTTTTCTCTGGTATAGTAGTAAATAAATCTTCTTTGTTATCTATCAAACTTTTTTTCATCATTACCTATATAAATAACCCCTAGTTGAAGTTTATCTAGTTTGTCCATTTTTTTATAATCTTCTAATGGAAATATTCTTACTATATTTCTATTTTCATAATCATTAAAGAACATAACTTTATCATCATAATAATAGGTTGCTTCAAAATAACCTACATTGTAATATTGTCTTAAAGTAAATACTATTTCACTAACTTTTTCTATTGGTAGGTATTCACTAAATCTTAATTTTGTAACAATATTACCTAGAATTGCATAATCAGTTTTTGCAAGAAATCCTGCATCATATAATTCATTACAAGGCTTACACATACTTTCTCTAAAAAATACTTCACCAATTCTTACTTTGTTTTTAGAGTAATATTCTAGTTCAACATAATCAACATATCGCATAATTAAATCTGCTTTTTCTGTTCGTGTGTAGTCTTTCCACATATAAGTATTTTCTTCATATTCAGTAGGGTAAACAAGTTGATTAATATAATCTAAATCTCTTTTTATTAAAATATCTTCTGGTGTAAATTTTAACTCATTGCATAAATCACATTCTTTAATTTTTTCTTCTAGATTTTTAATTGTACTTTCAACAATTTCTTTTTCATTATCATATTCTTCAATAGTAAATGAGCCATTAATATATGCTTTTCTAATTCTTTCAAATTTGTTATTTTGCTCACTTAGTTCTTTTACTAATTTGTCTTTTGGATTATTTAATTTTGTTTTTATCATAGGTAGTAAAGTTTGATTTACTACTGAATCATATTCTTGAATTTCATTAATAAAATTATCAAATTCACTCTCAATATCAGTTTCTTTAATTGAAATTTTACAATCGTGGCATTGATAGTAATAGTAGATATTTCCATTTTTCTTTCTTGTTGCATTACCACCTAATATTCTTCCACATTTAGGACATTTTAATTTTTGTAAAAATAAATATTCTTTATCTCGTTTATAATTTCTAGCATTCTTTTTCTTTTGTACTTGGCATTCTTCCCATAACTTTTTTGATACAAGAGGCTCAACAACATTTTCATAATAAGTAGGATTATTAGTCCTTTTTCCATGAACAAAATCGCCTTTGTAAATTTCATTTTCTATTATTTTTAAAATAGTTCCATCACACCAATTTGTTTTACCAAATACTTTTTCTTTGTTATATAAATTACTAATTGTTTGATAAGAATTACCCTCATAATACAAATTAAATATTCTCACAATTTGATCTTTTGTTGTTTCATCTGGGACAAGTTTTTTATCTACATGTTTATAACCAAAAGGGGCTCTATGGGGAATATTACCAACTTTGATGGCTCCTGCCAAACCTATTTTAGTTCTCTCACTTGTTCTTTCTATTTCATTTTGTGAAACAGTTGTTAAAAGTCTTGCAACCATTCTACCATTTGCATTTGTTGTATTTATATCATCATTAGCACAATCTAAGTAAGCATTGTTTTCTTCTAGAAATTTCATTATATCTTCCATATCATAAACACTTCTAGTTAATCTATCTAGTTTTAGTACAACAATCGTATTTACTTTTTTCTTTTTTATATCTTCTTTTAATTCTTCAAATGCTGGTCTATGATTTCCAGTTTTTGCACTTATTCCTGCATCTTTATAAATCTTATAAATTTCATAGCCTTTATACTCACACATAGCACGAAGTCTTTTTTCTTGTTCTGGTAAACTAAAACCTTCTCTTGCTTGATCTTCAGTACTAACTCCTACGGAACACATATACCGTATTATTTTAAAACATTAGATTTAATCAAGTTTAATTACAAAATAAATACCAATATCACTATTGGTACAAATATAAAGCAAGAAAAAGTCCATATAGATAAATTAGATATAACTTTATCATTAGGACTTTAAAATAGTATATTTCAAATTAAAATAATTAATTGTTGAATAGAGAAACTACTGATTATATAATCAAAACTAGTTTCTCTTTATTAATTAACAAAATCATAACTATTTACTTTTATTTTACTTCTACAATATGGTTTTCTTTCTTCTAAAGGTACTTTACTACATATTGACTTTAACTCTTCTTTTAATCTTAATTCCTTATCTGAAACCATAAATGGACTTTGTTTCCAATCTATATACTTTTCTAATTGTTCATCATATACTTTTTTTGGTATTTGATAAATTTTGTAATCATGTAAAATATAATCGTAGAAAGTTTCATAAATATTAAATTTGGAAGTGGTAATTGTTCTATAAAGTTGGCTTTCAATTGCATCATAATTACATGCTTGCACTAATATATCTTTTAATACTCTATCTCTTCCAAGTGAGTTCCTATTAGTATCTTGAATTCCAGTGACCTGTGAAAAATCTACTATTTCACTTTTCCAATCCCAAATACCATATTTACTTTTATAAACATTAATTAAATATCTAACTAAATAAAGTCTCATTTTTTGTTCTTTTAAATGAACATCATAAGTTTTAGTAGTTAAAGATTTTTCCCAACTAATTAAGCTATTTAAATATTCATCTTTAGAGGAATATCGTACATCTGCTCCAGGTGTAAAATAATGAGTAAAAAATGGTATAACAAATCCCCCAGCATGAGCAACGCTAGCATATCTCTCTACATCAAATAAGGATCCATCTGGGGTAATATATGTACCTCTAGGCCAAATTATATTTGGAGTAGTTTTTCCGTATTGCTCTACATATTTATCATAAAAATAAGTCATAATTTATTTCCTCCTTGTGTACCAAGTATTATAGCACAAATGAATTTTACTAACAATAAAAATTTTAAACCTATTAGTATTGAGTAAAAATATATGAAATTATATACTAATATAAACGCTAATAAAATTAGGTATAATTAAAAATTGAAGCAACATTTTTATCAATAAAACACCAAATATTTTATCCTTATTTACTATAAGCAATCAAGTGATATAATATAGTAGAATATGAAATAATTGTATATAGTAGTACTACTTCTAAATGTAAGTAGTGCTTTTTTCATATTCAAATATCTACATCTTCATTAATATTTTTCTTCGAAAAGTATGGCCATATTTACGACCATCAATTCATTATAATTTCTAAAATTTATAATCAAAAATCTTAAAATATTTCTTTAAAAAAGTGTTTACGATTGTCATACACCTTTTTAGAAGTCTTTATTTATAAGGATTTTAAAAATTTATATTGTATACGATTGTATAACAATTATAGAAAGTGTATACACTTGTATTTTTTCTAATTTCCTATAAAATAAGGGAAAACTAGCTACTGGCTAGTTCTTTGTAAACAGGTTTATCCTGCTTTTATTTTGTTTTGATTATTTTAGAAAAAGTGATATTTCTATAGCCATAACTTCGGCCGTAACTACGTCTATGATTTTACATACTTTTATAATTTTGATAACTATTATTTAGTTGTCTTTTTTTTATTTGTGGGGCTGTAATAAAATGATAAGTGCAGTATAATTTCTTTAAGATATTTAAAAGAAAGTTGGTGCATAACTATGATATGAATTGTTTAAGAATTTAAAGGGGGAATAATTTATGCAAGAAAGAAGTGATAAAAAGTTTGAACATCTAAAAAAATATGTAGCAGAAATTGCTTTATTAGAATTTATTAAAGATAATAACTTAATCGATATTAACGAATACAAAAAAATCAAAAATAAAATTGATAATGAATATGCAAAATATAATAAGCTAAACAATTCAAAATATAGTTTTGCATAACTAAAATACTATTTGAAATATGCTATTATTCAACAATTATAGAAAGGAAGAAATGAATAATAAAAATGTTGAAGTAATAGCACCAACTTCTAAAACAATGTGCTTAAAAGAAACTAAAGAAAAGAAAATGATTAAGGCCTGTGCTTATTGTCGTGTTAGTACAGATAATGAAGATCAGAAAACAAGTTATGATTCACAACGAATACATTACAAAAATATGATTGAAGAAAATCCTGACTATGAATTTGTAGGAATATATGCTGATGAGGGTATAACTGGTACACAAACTAAAAAGAGAGAACAATTTAATCAAATGATGAATGATGCCTTGAATGGCAAGATTGATTTAATATTAGCAAAATCTATATCAAGGTTTGCTCGGAATACTGTTGATACTTTAAATTGTGTAAGATTATTAAGAGAACATAATGTAGATGTCTTTTTTGAGAAAGAAAACATCCATACTCTAGGATTATCAAATGAATTATTTTTAACTTTATATAGTGCTTTTGCTCAAGCTGAAAGTGAATCAATATCAGAAAATGTAAAAGCAGGTGTAAGAATGAAAATGAAACGTGGAGAATTGGTTGGTAAGTATGCTCCCTTTGGATATTTATACGACAAAGAAAAAAATATAATAATACCAGATGAAAGCAAGAAAGATATTGTTACTTATATTTTTAAAGAATATTCTAAAGGTGTAGGTTTTAGAACGATTGCTCTCAATCTTAATAGTTTAGGAATACTTAGTCCTTCTAATTTAAAATGGTGTCATGCTTCGGTTAGAAGAATAATTGTAAATGAAAAATATGTTGGAGATTTAAAGACTGGAAAATATTATACTGAAAATGTTTTAACTCATAAAAAGAAAGTCAATTACGGAGAAAAAGAACAGTTTTTTACAACTAATCATCATGAACCCATTATCTCTCGTGAATTATGGGATAAGTGTCAAGAAATACTAAATATAAGAAGTAAAATCATTAAGCCAGATGGGAATAGAGATAAGTTTAGTAGAAAGTATCCATTCAGTAGTAAAATCTTTTGTGGGATATGTGGAGAGAGATTTATCAGACGTTCTTATAAAATCAGAAGTAATGGAAAAGAAGTTGCTTATTGGATATGTAGAAGTCATCGAAATAAAATTGAGTGTTCTAATCTTATTCACTACAAACAAGAAGAATTAGAAGATATATTTGTACTTGCTTATAACAAACTATTTCAAGATAGTGATAGATACATCAATTCATTTATGCAAAAAGTAAATGAAGTCATCAATGATAATCAAAATTATACTAATCAAAAAAATATACAAGAAGAAATCACTAAACTTGAAAATAAGTTATCTAATCTCATTGATTTACAACTAGATGGCTCTATTTCAAAAGAAATACTAAATCAGAAAAATCAAGAGATTACTAATCAAATTAAAGAATATGAGCAACAACTAAAAAATACTGAAAAGATAGAATTCACAAGAAAACAAAAACTAGAACAAATTGATAAAATATCTAATATTCTAAAACAGTATAAAGGACTTACTAAATTTAATGAAGAAGTTTTTAATAGTTTAGTTGATAAAATCATTATTGGCGAAAAATTAGAAAATGGAACAGAAGATTTTTACAAGATTAAGTTTATTCTTAAAACTGGAGAATTAGTGAGTGAAAATCTACCGAATGGAAAACTGGATATTGGTACTAACTTTGGTAAATATGGTTTTACAATCACTAAACAAGAACTAGAAGAGAAGGAAGATAGTGTGTCTGCCTATGTATTACAACGGCACCCTTATGTAGATTCCAGCAATTTTCTTTTCTTCATTCATAAATCAAAATCCTTTCTTATTCTTCATCAAAAAAGAGGCGACAAAGACACTTAAATTGGTTTTATGTCTTTGACACCTCTAAATTTCTATCAGTTGTTTAATTATTTTGTTTTATATTAACCCCTCAAAAACATAAAACTTCTTTTATTGCTTTCCTATTATAAAGAGTTTGTAGTTAAAGTCAAGACATAATTACCATTTTTTACCTATTTAAAGGCGATTTTAAGGGAAGTTAGTACAAATGCTTATATTTTAGTTTAGTTGTTTTATAAAGGCTTCTAAATCTTTTAATTCTAGTCTTTTTGATAAATTACCAACATATAAAGTTTTAGAGTAGTTAAAAGCAAGAAATGTTATTCCTTTAATAATAATTCTATGTGGCTCAACATAACTTAAATTCGTTCTAGTAATATTACGAATATTACCATTAATAATAGTAGGTTTTGTATTACAAAAATCACATATAAATTCTATTTTCCTTTTTAACTCTTGCTCAATTTCTAATTCCTTTGTAGTAATATTAATCATTTAAAACCTGTCCTTTCTAAACTTAAACACTAAAAAAGTACCAACTTCTTTTGAAATTGATACTTATGTATTTTAAGTCCTAAACTATAAAAGTTCGGACAGATTTCCCAATGGAGGACCTAGTCGGATTTGAACCAACGATCAGGGAGTTGCAGTCCCATGCCTTACCACTTGGCTATAGGTCCATTGCCTTGTGAAATAATTGTACAATAATAATGTTTATTTGTCAAACATCTTATATAATATTATATGTTTTCTTATAAAAATGTTAACTATTAAATTAAAAAACATCTTTTATTTAGATTTAAGATGCTTTGTTTATATAATAGGAAAGTCCTCATTAAAATCGAAAACAATGTTCATACAAAATAAAACACAAAAACTAGAGATGGTTTATCTCTAAACATTTATGTTTTTAAATTAAGTTATTTTTTAGTTTTTTTTCTTATATTGGTGATGATATCCTCTCTTAGATTTGTAATCCATTGGCACACATTTATCATGTTTATATTTAGAACAAATTGTATATGGTGGAGTAGATATAGGTAAACCATTCCATTCATCTTCTTGTTCAAATTCTTCTACAGCTTCAATGGGTGATTCAAATTTATGTTTACATTTTGGACAGATGTATATAACTG
>CANSWR010000009.1 GCA_947650795.1 uncultured Bacillota bacterium
TTGCGTATTACCTGGAAATAGTTTGTACGAAACAGGCAGTCCATTGTTATCTATATAAAGTCCCATCTGTACTATAGGTTCGTTTCTATTTTCTTTGCTTTAGGTAATAATTATTCTAAAAAATTTGACTTTATTCCTTTTGATATGCTTCGTAAACGTTTTCAAAAAATACTTTTAGACTTACTTCAAAAAGACATTGGTAAAGAAAAATTTAGAAGTATCAAAAATAAAGTTTATTCTAAGTCTTCTAATGGTTTCTATGTAAGAGCTAAAAAGAATGAATTTCCTAATTCTAAAAAAGCTATTTCTTATATTTTAAGATATTGTGGTAGACCTTGCTTTGCTGAATATCGTATAATAGATATAGATAGCGAAGATTATATCTCTTTTTGGTATCAAAGACATGAAGATGATAAATTCGTTATTGAAAAAATTCACATATTTGAATTCATTGCTAGAATTATTAGACATATTCCAGAAAAGGGTTTTAAAACTATTAGATACTATGGTTTCTACGCTTCTAAATCTCATAAACTTTATAATACTTGTAGATTATTAATAGATACAGCTAAAGTACCATTTTATAAATCTTTACTTAAATGGAGAAATTTCATTTATACTACTTTTAAACATGATCCTTTGAAATGTCCTAACTGTGGTTCCACTATGACTTTTGAATATGCATTTACTTAAAGGAGTTAAGGTTTATTTATGAAAAATCCAAAAGAAATCGAATTTATTTGTACAAGATGCAAAACTAAAGAAAGGATAACAACTGAAATAGTAGAAATGCTAGATAAAGCAGATCAAATTGGAGTTGATACTTCAGTACCACCTAGATTTGACTGTGAAAAATGTCCAGGAAAAATGGTACCCATCTATTATGTAGGAGTTAATGGAAAAGTATATGAATATAAAGAATGATAAATTCAATCATAAAGATTGGGTATGTTTTCACATACCCAATCTTTATTTTACAAACACATTTTCGTCAGTTCTCTTATAGGTTGAAATTTCCTATAAGACAAAAAAAGACATCATAATCGAAGGATTAATGAGGTCTAAAGGTGTTTATTTACTTGTATCAAAACCTAAAGTGGGAAAGTCTATGTTGGCACTGCAACTTTCCTACTGTATAACCAATGGATTACCATTTCTAGGACACAAAGTAATTCCATCACCTGTCTTATATATTAGCACAGAGTCCGATTTTGGTCAATTACAGGACCGTTATAAAACACTAGGTCTAATTCCAAAAAAGGATTCTTTATTCATTATAGATAGAGATGGGAAACCTAATATAAGCATACTAGATCATGAAGAGAAATTTGATGATTTTTCTGGTGATAAAACAACAAATAAATTAGTAATCATTGATATGCTTAAAGATATGGATTTAGGTATCTCCTACGATATAAATGATTTTCAAGATGTAGCACAAAAGTTAATGCCTAAGTTAAGAGAATTATGTGAGAAATATAATCTCACAATATTATTTACACATCACCTAAATAAAAGAAATGAAACATTAGGTAGCACAGCTTTTGATGCTTGTATAGATGGAAAAATAACTTTGTTTGAAACTAGAAACGACCATAATCATTTAATTATGAAAGTAATTAATAGAGATTTTCCTGGATTAGATATGAACTTAAAAAGAAATGAAAATCAAACTTTTAAAATAAGTAATCCAGTTGAAGATGATGAACTTGATGAGAACTTAATTCTTTTTATCAAATATGCATCATTAAAGAAAGATTTTGAATTTACTCCTACCAGTATTATTCATGATGCTAAATTAAAGACAACAGCATTACGATTTGGAAGAATGTTAAATGCAAATATGGATTTATTACAAAGAGAAGGACTTCATATAACGAAGAACAGAACAAGTGATAAAAGAATTTATCATTGTATATATGAAGAACCTAACCTCGAAGATGATGAATAATCATCTTCTAAAAATAAGAACGAGGCACGTTTTGTTGCAAAGCAATGAAAGTGGCGATAGTGATTATTTTGGGATTTTTAAGGGTGAACCCTCACGATTGGGCTATGCCCTAGTGAGATAGGTCATAAATGACCTCTACTACTAAAATCATAAGTAAAGGAGGATAAAAAATTGTATGATGGCAAACAAGTAGTACGAGTAGTAACCCAATATAAGAAAGCAGACCTTTATAATATCGGTGTTGAAATGAAAGATAGAAAAGGTACAGGAAATTATGATATTGAACGAAGAGAATTTAATTATGAATATGTATCTCTTACTCAAAATAACCTTTATCAAGAAGTAAAAAAGAAGTTAAAGGATAGAAAAATAGAATATCTAGATAGACCTAACAATAATCTATTAAATGGTGTAACATTCACAAGTGGTCCTGAATTTTTTCAATCACTTGGAATGAAATTTAAAGATAGTGGTAGAACTTATCATACTGGCGATAAAAAAGGACAAGCAGTAATGATTCCTGTTATCAAATCAAAGGAAGATATACCTAATGCTGTAACTTACTTTTTTGATTCTTGTATGGAATTTTTAAAAGACTATGTTGGTGAAGAGAATATACTTCTTTCTCAAATCCATTATGATGAAGATACTCCTCACCTACAAGCCTATTTTGTTCCCGTTGTAAACAAAGTTAAAAGAAAATGTTTTGTAAGGGATAAAAATGGTAATGTCGTAAAAGAAAAAACAACAAATAAAAAAGGTATGACTACTATTACTCCAAAATTACTTCGTGATGATAAAGGGAAAATCGTTTATGAAGAAGTCGAAGGAACTTTCCTCAATTGTGATCAATTTTGGAAAGATAGAGGTGGCAAATTATCTTTTCATAAAATGCAAAATGCCTTTAATGAATTTATTACAGAAAAGGGCTTTAACCTTTATCGTGGTAATATTGGAAGTAATAAAGAAAATCAAACTAAATTAGATTATGATATAGCTGAGAAAAAAGCCGAATTAGAAGAATTAAACAAAGAAAAGGAAAATACCTTAAAGATTATTGAAAATTCTAAAAATGGGCTTAAAAATATTGAAAATAATGATAGTAATTTAAATCCTGTTAAAAGGAAATTTGGTGGTTATAAAAATGAGGATGTTCTTAGATTCATAAAATACACAAGAGGTTTAGAGCATAAAATAATTATCTTATCTACCGATAACTCCAATAAAGATATAGAAATAAATAAACTGACTGAAGAAAATAAGACTTTTAAAAATAATAAGGAACTCCTAAAAAGAAATGAAATTATTAAAGAACAAAAATCTACTATCCAAGATCAAAAAGAAGAAATTAGTAAATTAAGTGGTTTAGTAGATGTATTAAATAATAATATTGCTAGTCTTAAAGATAAATTAGAAACTGAAGTTAATAAGTGGAAAAATCTTTTCCAAAAAATGTGTAAGGCAATAGATAAAGTTTTAAAACGAGATAAGCCTAAAGAAAGACTTGAGGACTATGAAGATATAGCAGATGCTATTAATCATGGTTATTACGGCAAAAACAATAAGAATAAAGATGATTTTGAAATCGAAAGATAGAACTATCAGCACTTCTATTGGAGAAACCTATCAATTATGGTAAACTACCAATTGAAGTGCGTGTATAGTCTAAACTAAGCAAAGGAGGAATAATAAATGGCAGTTAGACTATTAGAAGAAAAGAAATGGACCAAAGATGGTCGAAAATATATATGGTATGTTTGGGAAACTGGTTTGGATGGTAAAAAACATAAGAAGTTTTCCAAAGCATATAAAACAGAAGCAGAAGCAAAGCGTGCTGAAAAAGAATATTTAAAAATGTCTGAAGTATTTGAAGGTGATATGAATATGACCTTCAAAGAATTATACACTAAGTATTACGAGGTTCAAAAAGATATTGTAAGATACTCAACCTTAAAAACTTATCGAGATAGAATCAAATATATTGGAATGTTTGATAAAGTTAAACTAAAGGATATGGATGCTATTCATTATCAAAAATGGAGAGCTGAAATGATGAAAGTCGATATTTCAAATAGTTATAAAAATGAAATTCAAAAGTTTTTAAAGATAGTCATTAATTGGGCTGTTAAGACTTATGGATTCAATATGAATAAGTTTTATGGTCGAATGGAACCTTTTACTTCGGCATCAGATATAAAGAAAGAAATGGACTTTTATACTTTAGAAGAATTTAATCAATTTATATATTCTGCACCAAATTTACAAATTAAATGTATGTATGAAACTTTATATTATTGTGGACTTCGTAGAGGTGAAGCTAGAGGATTACAATGGAAAGACGTTAATTGGATTGATAAAAGATTATCAGTTACAAAACAAGCAGTAACTCATGGTTCTGAAAATTCCACAAATTACGAATTAACAAAACCTAAAACGCAAAAAAGCAACAGGATATTACCTATTGCAGAAATACTTTTTAGAGATTTAAAACAATTATATGAAGAACAAAAACAATTTGCTGAGTTTAATGATGAATGGTTTATATTTGGAAATTTCATTCCTATAACCTTCTATCAAATGAGACATAAGAATATAGAAATTGCTAGAGATGCTAATATCAAGAGAATAAGGTTACATGATTTTAGACACAGCTGTGCATCTTTACTAATAAACAACAATGCTAATATAGCAGTTGTATCTCAATTCTTAGGTCATGCATCTATTGAAGAAACTCTAGATACTTACACTCACATGTTCAAAGATAAACTTAGCGATGCTGTTAATACTATAAATAAACTAACTTGTCCCGAACCTACGATAGTGGATTTTGGTAGTTAGTCGGTAGTTGAAAGGAAAAATTATTAAATGTTAAAATTTACAAGTCCTTATTTTAAGCCAAAAAAATGAGCAGAACTTTTAATCGTTCTACTCTTCAGGGGGTTTTGGTTGAATACACTCTCACCTTTTAATCGTAAGAGCGAATTCGCATAGCATTTTCTCTACTATGCTAATTTAATAATATACTGTTTTATTAAAAAAGTCAATTAATTTTTTTATAAGCGTTTACTATACGTTTATAAATTTACGTTATGATATACGTTACTTACGTCATCTACTTCTTCTAGCATTGTTAAAATTTTATTAAAAGCAGTTAAATCTTCTCCTTCTAAAGTAACCATATCTTTTGCATATTTACCTATTTCATCAATTTCAAAATTAATTCCTGAAAATGATTCTTCTAATACCTTTTTCATTTTAGTTAAATTACTTGGTTCTGAATAAATTAATAACATGTCTCCATCATTTTCTATATCATTAACTTCTATTTCTGCATTAAACAATACATCCATTATTTCATCTTCAGTGTGGCCTTTTATTCCTAAAACGCATAAATTTTCATACATAAAAGATACAGCACCTTGACCCGCTATTTTAGCTGCAGTTTTGTTTGCAACTGTTTTAATGCTTGCTACGGTTCTATTTACATTATCTGTAAGACATTTAATTATCATATTACTTCCATTGGGTCCAAAAGCTTCATATTCGCAAACAGTATAATTTTCTTCTACACCTTTATTAACTTTGTCTATAGATCTGTTAATTACATCTGCTGGAACTTGCTCTTTTTTTGCTTTTTCTATAATTCTTTTTAATGCTGGATTTCCCTCTGGATTTGCGCCTCCACTTTTAGCTATTCTATAAATCTCTTTTGCATATATAGAATATAATTTTGACTTAGCTGCTGCTGTTTTTGCCATTGAAGCAGCTCTTACTTCATGTGCTCTTCCCATATTTATCACTCCTAATCTAAACTTTTGATTTCGTTTATTATTTTATAATATTTTTCATTATTTTTAAAGTTATTTCTGATGTTTTTTAATAGAAATTCTTCAGAATCTTCTTTTGCTGCAAGTAAAATTTTAAAATCATTATTTATAGATGCTATTTTAAAAGATTGCTCTCCACTTTGTCTTTGTCCAAAAAGATCTCCTTCCTTTCTCATTTCGAAGTCTTTTTCTGTTATATAAAATCCATCTGTACTTTCTTCTAAAACTTTTAATCTTTTATTGCTTTTACTTCCCATCAAAATACAAGTACTTTCTAGGCTATTTCTTCCAATTCTACCTCTTAATTGATGAAGTGTCGCAAGTCCAAATCTTTCAGCATTGAATATTATCATCATTGTAGCATTAGGAACATCCACACCAACTTCTATAACAGTCGTTGATACTAAAATTTTTGTTTTTCCATTTTTAAAATCTTTCATTATTTTTTCTTTATCTTCTTTTTCTAGTTTACCATGCAATGAAGCTATTTCTATTTTCTTATTAAATGCTATATCTAATTTATTTTTTAAATCGTTTACAGTAGTAAGTTCACTGTTTTCTGTTTCTTCTATAAGAGGAGTAACTACATAAATTTGATGATTTTTTTTGATTTCTTCAAGCATCATATATAATACATCTTTTATTTCTTTTTCACTCTTTATAACAGTTTTTATTTCTTTTCTACCACTTGGCTTGGTCTTTATAAGTGAAACATCCATATCACCATAAACTGTTAAAGCGTATGTTCTTGGTATAGGAGTTGCTGACATATATAAAATATCAGGAATTAATCCTTTATTTCTTAAAGAGTTTCGTTGATTTACTCCAAATCTATGTTGCTCATCAGTTATTACTAAACCTAAATTTTTAAATTTTACTCTATCACTTATAAGAGAATGTGTCCCAATGAGCAAATCTATTTTTCCATTTTTAAGTTCTTCATAAATTATTTCTTTATCTTTTCTTTTTGTACTTCCTAATAAAAGTGCAACTTTCATATTTGTATGCTCTAACAAGGTGCAAACATTATTGTAATGTTGTGTCGCTAAGATTTCTGTAGGTGCCATTAATGCTGTTTGATATCCTGCTAAATAGCATTCATAAGAAGCTGTTATTCCTACAATAGTTTTTCCACTCCCAACATCTCCACATAGTAATCTATTCATTCTGTTATGACTTGTTAAATCTTTATGAATTTCATTTATTGATTTTTTTTGATCTTCTGTCAACTCAAAAGGTAACATTCCAAGAAATTCTTGTAATTCTTTTAGTTCTACTTTTTTTGGTTGTTTATTATTATCTTTTTTTTTGACATATTTTAAATAATTAATTTTAAACATAAATTCAAATAATTCTTCATATATTAATCTTATTTTTGCTTTTTTTGTATCATTTATATTATATGGATGATGGATTTTTCTTATAGCTTCTTCTTTACTTATAAATTTATATTTCTCTTTATATTCTAAAGGAATGTAATCTATAACTTTAGGTGACATTTTTAACGCTGTATCTATCAGTTTAATCATTTGTTTATTATTTATTCCTTGAGTAAGATGATAAACGCTTTCTGTGCTACCTTCTTGCACTTCACTAAATAAGATATTATTTGCTACTATTATATTTTTCTTTACATTATACTTCCCAGTAATAGTTACTCGCTTTCCTACTACTATATGATTTTTTATAAATGCTCTATTATAAATTGTAATATTTATTAATTTTCCATTAGTATTTAGTTTAAAATTTAAGCTATTTAATTTAGCTCTAAAATACCTAGATATAGGTAAACTTTCTATTGTTCCTACCACTACTACTTGTGAATCGTTTTGTATTTCATTTATATCATTAATTTTATATTCAATATATTTATCTGGATAATATTCGATTAAATCTTCTATACTAAATATATTTAATGAGTTTAGTAATTGCTCGTTTTTTTCTCCTAAGCCTTTCATGGTTTGTAAGTTCATAAATATTCTCGTATAATCAATCCTATTAGAAAATTAATCTATTTGATTGATTCCTTTCTGTTAATATTTGATTTATTATACTTCCTCTTAATATACATTTTACTTCACAAACATATTTTTGTCAATCTTTATATTTATCTTTTTATTTTGTTTTGTGTACTAATTTAATAACATTTTATTTTTTTATGTAATTTTATTTAAAAAATGGTTGACTTTTTACCACTTTTCCTTTAGTATATAGACTTACCAATTCACTTTAGGCGAATTGGTGCTAGTATCACACTAGCCAACCCCTTTTTATTCTTTTTTCCGGATAGCTCTCAGGGGGAGCTGTCCTTTTTTATGTTTAAATAATTTTAAAAAACCCAAATTTTGGGTTTTAATTATCTAGCAATAATTTATATGATAAGCTTTCAGCATAAATAGTTTCATTAGAATCTTTTTCATCTTTATAAGCTTCATTTAATAAATTATATATTTCTAACAACTCATATATTTCGTAAGCTGGTTTTAAATGGTCTTTTTCTATTATATTTTCTAATCCTCCATACCAACTTTTATCATCCGTAATAGGTACTACTATAGATTTTTCAGTAGAGCTTAAATCTTCTTTTGCGTATACAAATATTGTTCGCTTATCAGTGTATTCAGTAAATACTCCTACATATTCTTTATTATTAACATCTCTATATATATAAGAAGTTGATTTATTCATTGGTGTGTCTAGTTTTTCATCATGCTCGGTTCCTATTTTATATAAGATTAAGTATCTTTCATTGATTCCTTTTTTTGAAACATTAGAATTGTAAGTATCAATTATTACTATGTCTTTTGTATCAATGGATGTTTCACTTATCTCTATAGATGTTTCATTTTTTTCTTTTGAACTACAAGCAGTTAATGTCGTTGCCATTGTGTTTAAAAGCACGGTTCCTGCTAGTAATAAAGCTATTTTATTTTGTTTTGCCATTTATTTTTATCTCTCCTTTAAATGCTTGATAATTTTAACTCTTTTTTAGATATATTTCAAGTTATTTTCACTATTTTATTTTGGAAGAATATTCTCTTTACTTAATTTACTATAATATTCATATCTTTTTTTAGCATTAGTCATATTTGTTATGTAAAGCCTTTCATATTCTTCTTCATTTAATGATTCTAAGTTTTTATATCTCATTTCTTTTGCAAATACTGTTTCATATAGTTGAAAGTTAGGTTCTTTTGAATCTATATAAAGTTTATTTTCTTCTGGAACATATCTCATCAATATATTGTATCCACTTTCTACAAGTAATTTTTGTTCTTCTATACTATTTGAAAGACCTCCTTTTATTCCGTGCGCTATACATGGACTGTATGCAATTATTAAGCTAGGGCCTTTGTGTTCTGTTGCTTCTTTGAAAGCTTTTATTGTTTGTTCTCTTGAAGAACCAGCACTTATACTTGCAACATAAACGTTTGGAATTTGCATTGCAATATTAAATAAATCTTTTTTTGGTTTAAGTTTTCCTGTACTTGAGAATTCTGCAATTGCGCCTATTCTAGTAGACTTTGATGTTTGACCACCTGTGTTTGAATATACTTCAGTATCTAAAACTAATACTTTTATATTTTCATTTGTTCTAAGAACATGATCTAAACCGCCAAATCCTATATCATATGCCCATCCATCTCCTCCAACTATCCATACATTTCTATATGGAATATATTCTGATAAATCTTTTAAATCAGATCTGATTTTTTTGTTTTTTAATTCATTTTGAACTTTTAATGTTATTTCAGAATTTTCTTGATTATCTATCCAACTTTTAAATATGTCTTTTGTAGCAATATCAACCTCATCTTTTGTTTCTATCATTATTTCTTTTATTCGTTTTCTTGCTGCTTTATATGCCGTGTGTAATCCCAAACCAAATTCAGCATTATCTTCAAATAAGGAACTAATCCAAGGAATCTTATATGGTGTGCATGGCAAACTTGCTCCGTATATTGATGAACAACCTGTAGCATTTGCTATTACGATTTCGTCTTTATATAATTCAGTTAAAGTTCTTAAATAAACTGTTTCTCCACACCCAGCACATGCTCCTGGAAATTCAAATACTGGTTTTGTAAATCCTAAGCTTTTTACTGAATATTTTGGAAAGTTTGTTATATTAGTATGTTTTTCGTTAAAATAATCACATATTTTATCTTCTTTATGATCTGGAGTAGTCATTATAAGTGCTGATTCTCCACCGCGGCCAGGACAAACTTTAGAACACAGACTACATCCTGTACAATTATCTGTATTTATGCTTAGGTAAAAGCTTTTATTTTCTTCTCCAATACTTGGTATAGTGTCGTTTTTGTCTATTGGAGATAATTTTATTTCATTTTCAGTTAGAGACACTGGTTTGATAACAGCATGAGGACATATGAAAGCACAAGCATTACATTCTATGCAATTTTCCTTGCACCATTTTGGAGCAAGATTTGTAATTTTTCTTTTATCTGAAGCACTCCATCCTCCTTCAAATGTACCATCAGCATGATTAATAAAGTCTGATACTTTTAATGAATTGGCACGTTTTTTTAGCATTATATTTAGGAAGTCTCTCTTTTCTTGGATCTCTTCTGTTTCAGTTAGAGTATTTATATTGATTTCTCTTAAATAATTTATACTTTCTTCTAAAGCTTTTAAATTAGACTCTACTACATCTACTCCTTTATCAACGTAAACAGATTTTATATTTTCTTTAAATTTCTCTATATCGTTTTTATTTACTCCTAACATTTTTAATATATACATAGATATAATGTTATTAATTTTCCCATGCAATTTATATTTTTCTGCTAAGCCATCAGCATTCGTTACAAAAAATTTTATATTATTTTCTTTTATTTTCTGTTTTATATAATTTGGGATATAATCATTAAGTTCATCGTCTGTCATACTTGTATTTAGTAAGAATATTCCACCTTTTTTTATGCCTTCTAGTATATCATATTTTTCTAAATATGAGTCTTTTGATACAACTATTAAATTAGGTTCTGTTAAATAATATGGAGCATTAATTGGTTTATCATGTATTCTTAAATGACTTATTGTTACGCCTCCACTTTTCTTAGAATCGTATTCAAAGTAACCTTGTATATAGTTTCCATCTTTTTCTCCGATTACTTTTAGTATATTTTTACTTGCACTTACCATTCCATCTGAACCAAATCCATATACTTTTATTTCTTTGTATTTCATGTCTATTTTATATTCTTTTTCTTCTAAGTTTGTATTAGTTACATCATCTATTATACCTATTGTAAAATGGTCTTTCATTTTATGTTTTTTCATGTTGTCAAATACACTTTTTATTTGTGATGGCGTAGTATTTTTACTTGATAATCCATATCTTCCACCTATTATTTCTATATTTTCGCCTTTTAAAGCAGTACATATATCTAAATAAAGTGGTTCTGCTAATGATCCAGCTTCTTTAGTTCTATCTAAAACTGTTATTTTTTCAGTAGTTTTTGGTAAAACTTTTAGAAAATATTTTATGCTAAATGGCCTATATAAATGAACATTTATTACTCCAACAGAATCATCTTGCGTGTTTAAATCTTCAACTACGCTTTTTATAGTATCCACTACTGATCCCATAGCAATAATAATGTGTTTTGCATGTGACGCGCCATAATATGTAAATGGTTTGTATTCTGAGCCTACTATTTCGTTTATCTTTATCATATATTCATTAACTATATCTGGTAGACATTCGTAGTATTTATTTCTTACTTCTGTGTTTTGAAAATATACATCTTCTGTTTCGCTAACTCCTCTTGTTATAGCTTTTCCTATGTTTAGGGAGCGACTTCTAAATTTTGTTACACTTTCAAAATCTATTAATGATTTTATTATATTATCTTCTAAGACATTTATTTTATTTATTTCATGACTTGTTCTAAATCCGTCCATAAAATGTAAAAACGGAATACTTCCTTTTATTGCAGACAAATGACTTATTAGTGCCATATAATAAGCGTCTTGAACGTTTGAACTTGAAAGAAGCGCGAATCCTGTCATACGAGTTGCATAAATATCTTGATGATCTCCAAATATAGATAATGCGTGTGTGGACAAGCTTCTAGCAGAAACATGAATAACACCTGGCAAAAGTTCTCCTGCGATTTTATACATTTCTGGTATCATTAATAATAATCCTTGACTTGCCGTAAATGTAGTACTTAAACTTCCAGCTTGTAGTGAACCATGAATAAATCCAGCTGCTCCTGCTTCTGATTGCATTTCTACAACTGTTATTTTTTCATCAAAAATATTTCTATCACCACGGTTAGCCCATTTGTCTGTTAGGGTTGCCATTGGACTTGCTGGGGTTATTGGGTATATTCCACAAGTTTCTGTAAATTTAAAGGATGCAGTAGCACACGCTTCATTACCATCTAATACTTTTAAATTTTTCATATTATTTCACCTATTTTAAATTATACACGATTCTCTTTAATTTAAAAAGATAATTAATATGAATTTTTTGTGATTAAAATTATAAATGATTTTAAAATTACTTTTATTTTAGCTTCATTTATGTTGTTAGCTTTTATATTACTAGAGAAAGTTTATTTTTTTAATAGCTTTGGTTAAATAGATACTTGTTAAAATTAAATTATTTTATTTGTAAATAGCTTTTCTAATTCTTCTGTTATTTTTTCATTATATTCTGTTAAAGGATTAAATTCTCCTTTTTTATGCTTTTTGTATTCTTTTAAATATTTTAATACATTTTCATGTGATTTTATTAATGGACAGTATTTCTCTAAGTGTGAAGGTATTAAAACGTCTAAACCCACGGAAAGTGCTTCTAGTAGCACCATACCTTGACCTTCATATCTACTAGATAAGTAAAATAAATCCATTTCTTTTAGATACTTAAACGGGTTTTTTGTTCCTCCTGTAAATGTTACATATTCATCTAATTCCAAACTAGATTTTAGATTTTTTAATTTTTCTTCATCTTCTCCACTTCCCACTATATATAGATGAAAATCTTGTCTGTAATTTGTTAACTCTTTTATTGTATTTAACATTATATCTATTCCTTTTTGATGACATAATCTGCCTACTGTTATAATATTCATCTTATTTTTGTCTATTTGTATATCACTAGGTTCATTCATTTTTTCTTTTATTTCGTCTGTATTTATGTAGTTTGGAATGACCATGTACTTTTTATTTGTTCTTGTTTTTAAAGTTTTAAATGAGCTTAGAGCACCATCTGAAACAGCACAGTATACGTCAAAGTAATCATATTTGCTTTTAAAGAAATAGTGTAATATTCTATATTTGGGTTCTTCTTTTAATTTTATTTGAATATCATTATGTATCCATATTGCACGCTGTTTTGCTTTTGTTTTAATTGCACAGGCAGATGTGTGAAATTGATAACTATCAAAGTCTATTGCCAAGTCATACTCTATATTAGGTATATTTGGTTTATAAAGTTTTAGACTTATTTTAAATGGAATAAATCTTAATAAACTCATTGGTTTTTTAAGTTTTATTATGTTAGCATTTTTTGGCAAATCATAAAAATTATTTTCTCCAAATATAAATAAATCTATTTGATATTTTTTTGTATCAATTCTGTTTAATAAATTTATTACAGATTTTTCTATTCCTCCCATTCCTAATTCATTAATAAAAATTGCTATTTTTTTCATTCTATCTCCTTTACCTTAGTTTTATTATACAATTTTTTAGGCATTTGAAAAATCCATTTAAGGCCTATTAATTGTTGTCTATAAAATTTTCAATAAGTTTTACCATGTTTTCAGTATTACTTATATATTTTTTGGGTTTAAATATTTTAGCTGCTTCTAATGCAGATGAAAGCTTATTAGGATCTTTAAGTGGTATTATATATCCTAAATCGCTAAATTTTTTTACTATTTGAAGTTGATGATCATTAGTATGCTCTTTGTATTTTGCTAAGCGAGGGCATACTATTACAACTTTATTTGCATTTAAAGCATCTATTATTGTTCCTACTCCACCATGCGCGATTATAACACTAGCATTTTTTACTGTTCGTTTAAATTCATCCATGTCCATTAATTTTACCATTTTCATTTTATCTGATTTTACTTTTGTACAACCGCATTGGACAATTACTTCTTCTTTTATAGTTCCTTTGTTTATTTCTTTTTCTACTGAACGTATTAATCTATCAAATGGAACATCTTGTGTTCCTACTGTTACAAATATCAATATATCCACCCTCCGTAAGTTGCATTTTCGTATAATTCAAGCATAGATTCCCACTGTACTATGAATAAGTCTGCAAATTTATATACAGCACTTCCTGTAACTGTTTTTGTTTCACTATTAGCAAATGTTTCTATATATATTACTTTCTTTTTAAAGATATGTGCAATACAACACATAGGTCCTGCAGTGTGTGCTCCTGTTGTAAGCACAAAATCAGGTTTAAATTTTAAAAAGTAATATAAGCTTTTAAAACAATTGATTCCAAGTTTAAATGGATATGAAAATATATGTTTTCTTGTACCATATATTAAATATTTAACTGTTTTTGAGCCGTATTTTTGTTTTAAGCTTTTATTAGATGGTGTATTTTCTGTAATTAACATAAATGGATATTTTTTAAACATTGATTTTAGCATTAACATTTCATTTAAGTGTCCACCAGTAGAAGAAATAAACATTACTTTTTTTGTGCTTCTTATTTCAACGTCTTTTAAAGTTTTTATCCAATCTTTTTTTATTTTATCAGATGTATAATTTGCAACTTTTTCTTTAGACTTTTTACTTAGTTCTTGTAATTCTTTTTTGTTTTTTAACAGATCTATAATCTTATTAGCAAATTCTTCTTTATTTCTGTCTTTTATTAATATGCCAGTATCTTTTAATAAATCTCTTGCTCCAGAAGATGAGTCAAAACCTATTATAGGTAATCCTATATTCATTGCTTCTAATAATACTAGTCCAAATGATTCTCTTATGCTAGTCATGACATATATGCTACTTCCTAACATTTTTTCTTCTATTTCATATTGATTTAAAAAGCCTGTTAGAATTACATTTTTTTCTAAATTTAGTTCTTTTATTCTTTTTATTATTTTGTGTTTTTCTGTGCCATCTCCAATTAATGTAAGAGTAATATTAGAATCTTTTTTTACAACTAAAGACATTATTTCTATTAAATCAAGAAATCCTTTTTCTTTTGAAAGACGACCTACCGCTATTATGTTTTTTTCTGTAAGTTTGGATTTTTTAGGACTTAAATTATTTATGAAATTTGATATGCTTACTACTTTTTGTCCGATTTCTTTTTTATATAAGTTTTCTATTTCTTTGTTTACAACTACTACTTTATCATAGTTTGTTGTGTTTTTTATAATTTTTCTTTTATATTTTCTTGTTGGATAGTTATGTTCTGTAAGAATTTTTACTATGTTCTTTTTTCTTAGTAATCTATTTGCTAATTTAGTCTCATATAATCTTGTAGTAATTAAATAGTCACTTTCTAATTCTTTTATAGCTTTTTTGGTGCGAGTGCTTTTCAAATAAAGAATTTTTGCTGCTTTTAAAGTTTCTTTAATAAAAGTTAAAGGTTTTTTTCTTTTAATCGCGCGTTTTATTTCTTCTTTGTTTGATGAGTCATCAATAAGGTATTTTATTTTAATTTTATCATTAAATAAAAACTTTGGAGTATCTTTCATGTTGTATGTAATAATTAACTCTATTTCATAATCTTTCTCTAACATTTTTGATAGTGATGATATGTATTTTTCTATTCCACCAACTCCTAAATGTAGAGAGAGTATTGTTATTTTTTTCATAGGCACCTCACTTATATGCTTATTATATCATTTCTTTTGATATATATAAAGAAAATCAAGTTATGTTGTAGGGCAATCGCATAAAAATAAACTACTATTTACAGCCACCAGAGAGAATAAGTGATCTCTTCACTTATTCTTTGATTATTTTTCATATTTTATTTTAAAAAGACATGAGTTTTTATATAATATACAACAATATTTTTTGATGATGAACTTTCTTATAAGAGAACAAAAGTAAACATCACAGTTTATCATTCCTGCTTTCTTGGACTTTCACCTCGCACAGGCCAGTTTTCCCTAGTCGCTAGGGTACTATTTTTATCTAAACTATTTCTATACTTTTATTATTTTATTTTCTTTTATTAGTAACTTCATTCCTCTTCTATTAAATTTAAACTTGCATTTATATCTCCTTCTACTACATTTCCACATCTTTTACATTCATATTCTCTTTTACTTATATCTTTCATACTTTGATCTTTTTCACCACACTTATTACATATCTGACTACTTGCATAGTATCTACTTACCTTTATAAGTGTTTTATTTTATCTGAACATTGTTTTCGATTTTAACGAGGACTTTCCTATTGTACAAAAAGAAGCTAAGTAATATTATTCATTACTCAGCCTCTTTTATTTTTCAGCCATAGATAAACCTCTATTTAACCTCAGAATATATAGGTTTTCATTTTAGTCTATAAGAATATGACTGTCAAAAGCATATCTTACTTGCTACCCTGTAGAATGGACTATATATTAATGTTTATCATTTATATTATAACCTGTAATTTTGTTAGCTGTTAAATAATTATAAAAAATCTTCATAATCATATGGTCAAATGTCATGTGTAAATCTTCTGATATTTGCATATCCATTTCATCTACGTGCATTTTATAATCTGCCATTTCTTTTAATTTCCCACCAGAATAGCCTGTTATACCTAAAACTTTTGCACCTACTTCTTTTGCATATTCTGCTGCATTTAAAACATTTTTTGAATTTCCACTTCCAGATATTCCTATAAATAAATCATTTTTTGTTATTTTATTTATTAATGGAAATCTAAATATTTCTTCATATCCTATATCATTAGCAACTGCCATCATCGTTGAAACGTTATCATTCAAACAATAAAAATTAAACTTTTTGTCAGTGTATTCGCTTATACCTTTGTTAAAATCATTTTGCATATGACTGGCAGTAGATGCCGAACCGCCATTGCCACACACATAAATAGTTCCACCATTTTCATAAGTATTCATTATAGCATTCATAGCTTCATTAATTTCATCTAAGTTAAAATTCTTTATACAGTTAATTTCTCTTTCATAATATTCTTTTATAGCTTTTTTAAAATCTATCATTTTTTCTCCTTATTTTTATATATTCATTTTTAAACATTTTTGTACTGCTTCATATATATCTTGTGCTACATCAGTAGGTGTTATATTATATTTATTATCATTTCCTTTTTCTCCAGTCATCACTAAAACAGATTTCATGTTAGCGTTTTCAGCTAACTTAATATCTAAAGTGCTATCTCCAATCATAACCGATTTTTTGATATCTATATTAAAGTCAGCTGCTGCTTTCAAAACCATTCCAATTTCAGGTTTTCTACAATCACATTTTTTCTTTAATTCTGGAACTTCTCCTTTAAAACCTTTATCTGGGTGATGAGGACAAAAATATAATCCATCTATATATGCACCTTCATTTCCTAACAAAGTTTCTAATCTTTTGTTTATTTCTTCCATTTCTTTAAAAGTACATTCTCCTCTTGCTATTACTGGTTGATTTGTTATTACTATACAAAGATAGTCACTATTATTAATTAATTTTATTGCCTTAGCAGCGTTCTTTAATAATTTCAATTGTTCTTTTTTATTTAAGAATCCAACTAATTCATTTATAGTCCCATCTCTATCTAGAAAAATACATTTTTGTTTGTTTTCTAAATTTCGATTAACACATATTCCTTTTTCAAAATCTCTATTTACAGATTCATATCGTTCTGGAGTTCCCATATCTTTAACATATTCAGTAGATTTATATGAATAAATTTTGTCTCCAAATTCTAACATCTTAGCAATTACTCCGTGTTCAAGTCCAACTTTTTTTGGTTCTAAAATATATTCAAATATTTTTGTCGAAAAAATATAAATTCCTGAATTTACTAAATTTTTGTAATCGTAATCTCTAATATTATTTTTAGAATCAAATTTAATAACTTTATTATTCTTATCAACTAATACTAAGTCACTATCATAAGGATGTGAATTAGGATGCGTTAGAAGAGTTGCATCTGATTGATTTTCTTTATGAAAATTAATTATTTTATTAAAATCTACACTTAGAAAAACATCTCCAAATATTAATATAAAATCTTCTTTTATTTTTTCTTTTAAATAGAATAAACTTCCTGCTGTTCCTAAAGGATTTTCCGGAGACTCTTCTATATAACTGATTTTAATGCCATGTTTTTCTCCAGATCCAAAATAACTTTTTATTTTCTCTCCAAGATATCCAATTATAATTATAATTTCATCTATATTTGATTTTTTTAAACACTCTATTTGGTGTTCTAAAATAGGAGCACCTCCCACCATTAACATTGGTTTTGGGATTTCATCCTGGGTTACCGAAGAAATACGCGTTCCTTTTCCCCCTGCTTGAATTACTGCCTTCATTTCCAATTTCCTTTCTAATTATTTTTAATATATTTTACAGTTTCTCTTACTGCGTCATCAGAACTGTAAGAAGCTTTCCAACCTATATTATGAATTTTTGTTAAATCAAATTGGAATTTAGGAACATCACCTTTCCAACCTATATTTCCTCCAGTATAATTGTATTTAACATCGGTATATCCTAATTCTTCACATACTATATTTGCTATTGTTGTTACATTAGTAGAACTTTCTACTCCTATATTGTACACTTCTATTCCTGATGGAATATCTTTTGTCATCATAAATATTGCATCTATAAGATCTAGAACATAAACATAAGGTTTTGTTTGTGTTCCATCTCCCAATATTTCTAATTCATTAGGATTATTTTCTAATTTCTTTTTAAAATCAAATATTACTCCATGAGTTAAATTTGGCCCTATTACATTGGGAAATCTAAATATCAAAGTATTAAAATTATTCATATGAGTATACGAAGAAATAAAAGACTCACTCGCAAATTTTGCACCACCATAATATGAGATTGGTTTCAATCCTCCCAAATCTTCTGTCATTAAAATTCCTTTTTCATCTCCATAAATTGCTGAAGTTGAAGAAAAGAATAAATTCTTTATATTTTTTCTTCTCATCAGTTCTAATACACTTAATGTAGTTAAAAAAGTGTCTTCAAAATCCACTTTAGGATTTTTTCCTCCTTTTTGTATATCAGAATTAGCTGCTAAATGATAAACAATATCTATTTCTTCATCCTTTAACAATTCACAAAATTCTTCTACTTTATCAATATCAGTTTTATAAAATTTGTATTTAGGATTATTTAGAAATTTATCAACTCTTTCTTGTGTTCCTAAAGTAAAATTGTCTGCTGCTATTACTTCATAGTCTTCTTTTAATAATCTTTCTACTAAATGTGACCCTATAAAACCTGCTCCACCTGTTACTAATGCTTTCAAATTCATTCCTCCTTAATTCACAAATATTACTGTAGTTCCTTGATGATCAAACTTGAATTCCATTTCTGGTAAATCTTTCATTGCATTTCTGAATTTTTCTTGATTTTTCTCTGGAACATAAAATAGAAAAAAACCACTTCCTCCTGCTCCTAATATTTTTCCTCCAGTTGCTCCATTTTTAATTGCTTTTTCATACCATTCATCAAATTGAGGATTAGATATTCCATTAGCTAAAGTCTTTTTTATTTTCCAATTTTCATCAAGCGACTTTCCTACAAAGTCTATATTATCATGTTCAAGTTCGTATTTGAGTTCGCGAGTTAAATCTACTATTCTTTTTTGACCATTTTCTTTATCTATAGCTGAAACCATATTTTTAGTTTGTTCTTTTAATATTTCTGAAGCACTATGTTCTCCTCCAACATAAAGCATAATTAAATTTTTTTCTAATTGTTTGTAAGATTCTTTACTCATAAGTATGGGCTCAACAAATACAGAACCATCTTTATTAAATTGATAATAATTAAGACCACCAAACGCAGCTGCATATTGATCTTGTTTTCCTATAGGATTTCCTAATTTTTTTATTTCCATGTCACAAGCTGCTTCTGCTATTTCTGCATCAGATATATATTCTCTTTTATAACACTTTAAATTTTTTAAAAGTCCTACAGTAAAGCTACTTGAAGAACCTAGTCCTGTTCCTTGTGGAACATCTGCTATTGAAGTTATCTCTAATCCTTCTAATCCTTCCTGTTTCAAACATTCTCTAAAAATTGCATGTTCAATATCTTCTAAATTTTTGACAGTTTCTGTTTTTGAATATTTTAAAACAGTTTTTTGTTTATCAAATGATGGATGGGAAGTTATATACATATATTTTTTAATCGTAGTGCTAATTACACAACCACCATTTTTTTCATAAAAAGCTGGTAAATCACTTCCTCCACCACATAAACTTACCCTAAAAGGTGTTTTAGTTATGACCATATTATCCTCCTTATCATAAACTAATAACAACATATTTCATAAATACGCTTTGTTATTAATTTTATTATACCTAATAAATTTATATTTTTCAATTTAAAAAATTAAGTTTATTTTTCTCGAGTAGTCGTATCGCTGCTATTTATAGCCGTTTTAATATTATTTTTCTTTTATTTTAGGGGGTTCATAAAAATATATTATAATTATTATTACTAAAAATTAAGAAAAAGTGAACAATTTCACAATGTCATTAATTTAAGAAATTCAATCTGAAAAAGGTTGTATTTTTTGATATACTAAAATTAGAAGAAAGAGATAAAAATGAAATATAAGATTTATAATATAGATAAAAAATATAAAGAAATTAATGATGAAAGTATATATAATAAAATGGTTCTTCCCCAAGTTAGTTGAATGTATAAAAGAAGAATGATATACTTGTAAAGATAATAAGAGGTTTTAATGAATTTTGAAGAATTATTAAAAGAGTTAGATAAGGATTTACTAGTAATAGACATACAAAAAAAGAAAATACAATATATATAAAATGTGAAGTGAAAACAAGTCAAATGATTTGCAATACAAAATAATAAAGTAAAGTTATTAATTGTTGTAAGAAAATTCTTTTGCTTAAATTCAAACTGTGACCATAAAACATTTGGTGAAAAGTTGAATTTTGTATAAACAAAATCAGTTAAAACAAATAGATTAATAGAATATATAAAACATATAGGATTAATAGATAGTTCTAAGGATGCAGTAAGAACATTAGGAGAATCGGGAGTAAAAATTTCTAGTAGTACAGTATTAAGAATCACAAGATAAAGTTGACACTGCAAATCGAAAATGGAAAGTAATTCAAGAAGCAAAAGAATTATATAAAGAAGGAAATACAAAAAGTGATGTTGCAAATACTTATGG
This sequence comes from uncultured Bacillota bacterium, assembly GCA_947650795.1. GTDB lineage: Bacteria > Bacillota_I > Bacilli_A > RF39 > UBA660 > MGBC139354. Next base: position 21,169 of record CANSWR010000009.1, read on the forward strand.
ATATGGAATAATAAGAGAAACATTAAATACATATTTGTCTTTAAACAAACCATCAATAAGTGATGATGATATCAAGAATGAAAATCTCAAAAACAATATTACTTTTCTATTTAAATTAAGCAAACTTATTGAACTAGAAAAATAGTTTAAAACTGTCATATTTTCTAAAAAGACAGGACAAATATATTATATTTATGGATAGAAAAAGCAAAATTATTGAATATCATAGAATTAAATAGTTTTATTAATTTTATTGAAAGTGATATATGTGCAATTAAAAACGCCATTATATATGATTATAGTAATGGGATAACAGAAGGTTTTAACAACAAAACAAAAGTTTTAAAAAGACAGATGTATGGTCGCTTCAGTTTTGACCTACTCCGTCTTAAAATATTAGCATAATTCAACTAACTTGGGGAAGAATCACTTTCTCGATATATCCGGTTATTAAACATTTTCATTATAACCTCTAAAACCTTGATTATTATAGCTGAATTTTCACAAAATTTTTGTACTTTTTTGTTTTACTTTTCTGAAGAAATATTTTTTATTTTATCATCCAAAGTTTTATAGTTAAAGTCTATTTTTTCATTTAGAATATAGTCTCTATATTCTAGATCAGCATCTATTCTTGCTCTTAGTCTAGAATAGAAAGGCCTTAAGAAAAATTTTATAATCTTTTTTAGAAATGAAGATTTCTTATTATTTATAATATTATTAGAAAAAGCTTCATTAAAGTATGATATGTTATAAAATTTTATTTCATTATTTAATTTTATTAATTTTTCTATAAACCTTGATTTTTCCGCTAACAATTCCTCTTTATTATGACAGTATTTAATAATATCTTTTCTACCTTGAATATATTCTAATTCGTCTCTTGTAGGTTCATAATTTAAATAGTTCCTTACTTGATTATTCATAACCTTTATATGAGACGCATGAATCTTTTCTTCGTTATTTCCACTTGATGTAAGAGATATGTTACTTGATCTATACATTAGTAAAATTTCGTCTAAATTTGAAATAGGAAAATAATTAATACATCTACTCCAAAGCTCATAATCCTCGGTAAAATAATTGTGATCATATTTTAAATTATATTTATCCATAAATTCTTTACGCATCATTACTGTTGGATGTATAAATGGCGTTCTAGTTAAAGTAATAATTTTTAGTTTTTCAGGATTTGTTTCTGCTTCTATAATACCAGTATTTTTTCCAAAAACTTGAGCTGCCGTTCCACATATGCCCACTTCTTTATGACTTTCTAAAAATTCTACTTGTTTCTTAAACCTTTTTGGTAGAGAAATGTCATCATCATCCATTCGAGCCAGATATTTTCCTTTTGCATTCTCCATTGCAATATTTAACGATTTTGCTAAACCTAATTTAGAAGCATTTTTTATTATTTTTATTCTTTCATCTTTAAAATTTAATAACTGACTTTCTATTTCACTTTGGTCTTCAGAATATTCAATAACAAATATTATTTCAAAATTCTTATATGTTTGGTCTAGTATACTATTAATTGATTCTTTTAAAAATTGATTTTTTTTATAAGCTGTCATTATACAAGAAACTAGAGGTAATTTTGTATTTTTAGCTTCTTTTTGGCAAATTTCTTCCCAATTAGAGTCGTTTTCTAACCATTCAGGATATATTTCTTGATATTCTATATCATTCCAAAATTTTCTATCACCATAAGCGTGAATTATCTTTGCACACTCTTTTTCTTTGATCAGTGTTGGATGGCAGCAATATTTTACTATATCTATATTTTCAACATCTATTTTATATTCCTGCAACAGTAAATTTATTATTCCTTGATCCATCCATCTCAGCTTTTCTGCATATTTAGTTGTTGCATTAAAACACCACTTAGTCATTTCTTCATAGTTTTCTAATTTATCCGATAAGACTAAAATACCTGCATTATAACAAGTTCTTAACATATCATATTTAGGAATTAGTCCATTAAAATTTGTTTCTACAAAGGCATTTGCTGTTGACAAAGTTGCTGCAAAACCAGATTTATTTCCATATTCTAGCAATTCTGATATATCTCCTTGTATCAATATATCTACATCATTCCAAATAACATATTGGTATTCTTTTAATAAGTTAAAACACTCAAACCTATAAAAAGTTGCCACTGAATATTTTTTTAGAAAAATCGGGGAAATATTAGCTATTGCTTTTATTTCATCAAACTTTTGAAATTTAATACTTGTTATTTTATTTAATTTATTTTGATCATCTATTTGCATATTATCATAATAGACTATAATGTCATCCCAAAATTTATTATTATGTCTTACTAATCCTATCAATGTATTTGCTAAAGCAAAAACATAATTACCAGTTATTCCAAACACTAATGCTACTTTTTTCTTTTTCATGTTACCTCCCGAATTTCTAGCTTTTGCACTATATTTGGATTATAGCATATAACCCCTCCCTGGTCAATATTACAATTATTTGAACGTAGACTTGATATTTCTTCCTGAAGTGTAAAAGTAAATTCCACCCTTAAACTACAAAAACTGGAACTTACTTCTACAAACATCAAGTATGGAATTTAACTCTTCAAACATTTATAATTATATTGTGATGATGTTTATTATTTGAAAGGAGTTGTTATTTAATGAAAAATAAACATATGTCATTTGATAATAGATTAGAAATTGAAAAAGGTTTGAAAGAAAAAATTATCTTTTAAACAAATTGGTAAAAATATTTGTAAAGATTGTACTACTATATCAAAAGAAATTAGAAATCATTTTATAGTTAAAAATATTGGTACTCAAGGTAGACCTTTTAATGATTGTATTCATAGAAAAAATTGTGAATTTAAAGAAAAAGGCAAGTTATGTAATAGATTGGAATGTTCTCATTACGAAAAAGAAGAATGTCAAAAACTTAATAAACCACCTTATGTTTGTAATGGTTGTTCTTGCAAACATACTTGTACTCTTACTAAAAAAAATCTATGATGCTACTTACTCTTTTAAAGAATATAATGAAACACTTGTATCTTCAAGGCAAGGTATTACTTTTAATCAAAAAGAACTTAATCATCTTAATGATATTCTTATCCCTTTAATTAAAGAACAAGGGCAATCAATTCATAATGCTTATATAAACAATTTAGATACTATCATGTGTTGTGAAAAAGAAATATATAATCTTATTGATTTAGGACTTTTAGATATTAAAAACCAAGACTTACCTAGAAAAATTAGATATAGGAAAAGTCCTAGAAATAACAATTATTATAAGATTGATAAAAAATGTTTAGAAGGAAGAAAATATGATGACTTCAAACAATTCATAAATAATAATCCTGATGTTAATATTGTAAAAATGGATACAGTAGAAGGCATTAAAGGTGGTAAAGTATTGCTTACTATTCATTTTGTTAATTGCTCATTCATGTTAGCATTTATAAGAGAACATAATGATTCAAAGTCAGTAATAGATATATTTAATAAGTTAGAAGATAAATTAGGATTAGAAGTATTCAGAAAATTATTTATAGTAATTCTTACAGATAATGGAAGCGAGTTTACTAATCCAACTAAAATAGAAACAAACAATAAAGGTAAAGATAGAACAAAAATATTCTATTGTGAACCTGGAAGATCAGATCAAAAAGGAAGTTGTGAAGTTAATCATGAACAAATAAGAAGAGTATTACCAAAAGGAACTTCTTTTGATAATTTAACACAGGAAGATATAAACTTACTTATGTCTCATATAAATTCTTACAAAAGAAAAAAGTTAAATGATTGTAGTCCAATACAATTATTTAACATAATGTATGGAAGTGATATCACTTCCAAGTTAGGAATTAACGAAATCAATCCTAACAAAGTAAATCTAACAAAGGATTTACTTAAAAAATAGTCTTATCATTTCTTCTATAAGAAATGAAATAAAATAAACATCGTCACGCTTTAATTACAATATAATCTATGGTGGAATTTCCAAATCCAAAAAAATTTAAGAAATTGTATCAAGTTTTAGTATGTATCAAAGTGTGAAATATTAAGTATAAAACAATACTGGACAACTATATTTTAATACCAAATCACAAAAAAAGATACCTTAAATTTAATAAAGTTTCAATTTTTATACTATTTGATGGAATTTAATTCTTCAAACTGGAATTTACTTTTGCAATTGAGCATTGATATTTCTTTTATTTTTAGATTTAACTTTATTTATTTTTTTATTATAATATCTACAATAAAGTTTCATTAGTTTTTTATTAGTCTTAACTATTCTTATAAGTATGGAATATTTTTTTATATATTCACATTTTTTCCAATTTTTGTCTAATTTATTTAATTTTTTAAAAGAAAGATCTATAAATTTATTTCGGTCTTCTGAATTACTTATGTATTTTTGCTGTAATATATAATAAGATAAAATCATAACTACAAAATTCACTTTTGAGTCATGTGATATTTTATATTTATTCAATTCTTTAATTGAAATATCTAAAATTTTGAAAATGTCAAATATTCTTTTATCCACTGTAGTTGTCTCACTATTTTGATGAATACAATAAACAAATAATGGTTCTTTTATCATACCAATTTTCTGCGATAATAATAGATATTTAGTGACAAAAGGAATGTCTTCATACTTAAGATTTTCTTCAAATTTTACATTATTTTTTAATATATTTTCTCGTTTATATATTTTATTACATGGGCCAAGATTAATATTGTATAATATTTCAGGATTTTCTAATAAATTCGTATTATCAAAGAAATCATATTCTTTAATAATTTTGGTGTTTTCTGTTTCTTCATAATAATTTCCTATTACTAAATCAAGTTCTTCTTTTTTTATTTTATTATATAGTTTACTAACACATTCTGGCAAAATGTAATCATCTGAATCTATAAACATTATATATTCTCCTTTGGAATGATTAATTCCAAAATTTCTGGATATACCTATTCCATAATTTTTTCTTTTAAAATATTTAATCCTTGTGTCTTTGTATCTTTCAACAATGTCATCTATTAGCTCTATTGAACCATCATTAATTAAAATTATTTCTATATCTTTTTCTGTCTGATTAATTAAAGATTCAATGCACTTACTTAAATATTTTCTAGTATTATAAATAGGCACAATTATACTTACTTTAGTCATATTTACCTCACTAAATAATGATAAAAAAACCATGAATTGTTCTTTAAAATAAATTTCTTAATTTTTTGTTTTAATGTTTTACTTTGAATATAATCAAAGCAGCCAGTTTTCTTCAATATTTTATTATAATGTTTATAATCTTTTTTATTTAAAGTAGTAGAAAAATATATGAGACTATCATTTAAAAAACTTATTATTTCATTATTATTTTCCTTATATTTTATTTTTTCTTTTTGCTTATTTGCTTGTAATATTAAGTCATTCATTTTTTTTATCTTCTTTTCATAATTTTTATCATTCATTAGACTATTATCTCTTTGTAAATAATTGTAGCCAATATAATTTATAGATTTGACTGATGACGCAGAGAATATAATATAAGGAGTAAGTCCAAAATCTTCTGCTATACATCCATTTTCAAATGTAAAATTGTTTTTTTTCCAAAAAGAAGCCTTGTAACAATAACACCAAGAGTTTTCAACATAGTGATATTTCACTATGTTACTAAATGCTTTAATTCCATTTTCAGTGTCAAATGGAATTTCATTATATTTTATTACTTTTTCATTTTTTATTTCTTGTATTTGAAATCTTAATAAATCTATAGAATCATCTAAATTTTTTTCTATTTCTTCTAATAGTTTTTCTTCATAAAAATCATCACTATCTAGAAAAAGATAATATTCTCCAGTTGCTACAGATATTCCTATGTTTCTAGCTTTAGCAAGTCCTGTGTTTTTATAGAATAATTTTTTGAAATTTTTATATTTTTTTATATATTCATCAACAATCTTTTCGCTATTATCCTCAGATTTATCACAGACAATTATTACTTCATAATCTTTATATGTTTGATTTATTACAGAGTTTAAACATTTTCTTAAATATTTTTCTACGTTATATACAGGTATTATTATACTAAATTTATTCATATATCATCACCTTATATTATTGATTTTAAAATCTATAATTTTTTCTATTCTATAAATTAGTTTTAAATATATTGGACTTATTATTGGTTTAAGAATCTTTTTAATAAATTCATGTTTTCTATATTCTAATAGATTCTTTATTTCTTTCTGATCATAAAATTTTATTTTTTTATTTTGCTTTAATATTTTTTTCAATAATTTTTGTTTGCTTTTTATTATTTCTTTTTTATTATTTAAAGGTGTAGATCTATTTATTCGATTACTTAAAAGCATTGCTTCTTCAATTGTAACATCTAAATTTAAATTTTCTTTTAATTGTTTTTTAATTACTTTTGAGTCTGAAATTATTACATCTATTTTAAATTGTTGTGTTTCATTTTCGCTATTTATTCTATAATATAAAAGTACATCTTTTATATTAGTTATTTTAACTTTTTTTATAGCCCTAGACCAAAGTTCGGCATCCTCTGTTTTATAATTGCCATCATAAAATAAACTATATTTGATTATCTCAGACTTTCTCATCATAACAGTTGGATGGAACATTTGATTATTAAATAATGTACACGTTTTAATTTTTTCTGGATCTGTTTGAGGATATATCACTTGCTTTATTACCATTCCTGTTTCTACAGCTGTACCTAATATAGAAATTTCTTTATGATTATCAAGATATTCAACTTGTTTTTGGAATCTCAATGGGTAAGAAATATCATCATCATCCATTCTAGCAATATATTCGCCTTTTGCTTCTCGTATACCAACATTTAACGATTCAGCAAATCCTAGTTTTTTAACATTTTTTATAATTTTTATTCTAGGATCATTAAATTTCTTTATTTCTTTTTCAATTTCTTCTTGTTTTGGGGTGTATTCTAAAACTATTAATAATTCAAAATTTCCATATGTTTGATTTAATATGCTTTCTATAGCTTCCTTCATATGCGTTATTCTCTCATAAATAGACATTACCACAGATATTTTGGGATTATTACAAGTCATATTTTTGTAATCTTCTTTTAAAATATTAGACCATTCTTTTTCATTGTCGACCCATTCTGGAAATTTTCTTTTTAAATCTGATGATGTCCAAAATTTATCGTATCCATAAGAATGTACTATAACAGCTTTTTCTACATTTTTTCTTTCAGGGTGACAGCAATATTTATTTATGTCTATAGCTTCTACAGATATGTTAAATTCTTGGACTAATAAGTTTAATATTCCTTGGTCTAAATACCTTAATTTTGTATTATATTTTTCTATGGCAGAATAACACCAATTTGACATTTTATCATAATTTTCTAGTTTATCTGAAAAAACAATTATTCCAGAATTTAAAAGCGGTAAATACATATTATAGCCTTCGATAAGCGTATTGAAATTTGCTTCAACTAAAAAATTTATATCAGTATAAGTCATCGCCATTCCAGTTTTATTTCCATAATTTATTAAGTCTTTAAAGTCTTTTTGTATAAGGATATCTACATCATGCCAAATAATTTTTTTATATTGTTTTAATAAATCAAAGCACTCAAACCTTGATAAACACATGTTGGAATATATTTTTAAATATTCTTCATCTAGATTATTATCATTAAATTTATTTTTATAATATATGAACTGGCATTTTGAAATTTTATTTATATTTTCTTGAGTTTTTGTTTCTAAACCATTATGATATACAATTATATCATATTTTTTCAAAGAACAATGTTTTTTCATTCCAATCAAAACATTTGCTAAAGCAAAATCTAAATTTTTTGTAATTCCAAAAACAATTGCTAATTCTTTTTTATTTTTCATTTTTACCTCTTATTCTGTTAATTATTTTTTAATTGATATTCATAGTAATTTTTACAAATATCTTTTGCTTTTCCTATCTTAACAAGTTCACCTTTTTCTATCCATATTACTTTATCACATAATTCTTCAATTGAGCTTAAAGAATGAGAAACATACAAAACTGTAGTTCCGCCTTTTATCATAGACATCATTTTATTTTTACTTTTCTCTTGAAATTTAATATCTCCAACTGATAATATCTCATCAACAATAAGTATTTCAGGATTTACTACAGTTGCAATACTAAAAGCTAATTTTGCTGTCATACCTGAAGAAAAATTTTTAACTGGAGCATCTAGAAAATCCTTTAATTCTGAAAATTCAACTATATCATCAAATTTTTCTTCTAAAAATTTTTTTGAATAACCTAGAATCGCTCCATTTAAATAAATATTCTCTCTTGCTGTAAGTTCTGGGTCAAATCCAGCACCTAATTCTATCATAGGAGAAATTACTCCATTTACTTCGACACTTCCTTTTGTTGGTTTCATTACTCCGCTTACTACTTTTAATAAAGTGGATTTCCCTGCTCCATTGCTTCCTATTATTCCTACAACTTCTCCCTTTTCTATATTAAAAGTTATATTCTTTAAGGCCCAGAAATCTTCTGATTTCTTCTTGTTTTTTAGAGAAATTATATTAATTATTGTTGATTTTAAAGAGTTATTTTTTTCTATTCCTAAATTAAATTTCATTGAAACATCTTTTATCTTTATCATTATTATCACCTACACATAATTTATAAATTTATTTTGATTTTTCTTAAATACTATTATTCCAAATAATAATGTTACAAATCCAGAAATAAAGCACGCTATTAACATTAATGGAGATGGCATTCGGGAAAAAATTATAATTTCTCGTATAGAATTTATATATATATAAAGTGGATTAAATTTTAAAATTGTAGAAAGCCATTTAGGCAATATTTCTATAGAGTAGAATAATGGAGTGAAGTAGTTCCAGATTGTTAACAGTATGCCATATATATAAATTGTATCTCTTAAAAATACAGCAAGTGTAGACAAAATATAACTTAATCCTAAAGTAAACATTAAAACGCAGAGAAAAACAAATGGAAGTATTAAATAATATATATTAATATAGCATTTTGTCCCTTCTGATATATTTCCAGAAAATATTACTATTAACATTAAAGGAATCAGTGATAATAGAAAATTTATTCCCACAAATAAACATTTCGCTAATGGAAAAATATATTTAGGAATATATACTTTATTTATTAATGAAAAATTTGAAAGAATAGAACTCATTCCTATCTGTGTAGCTTCATTAAAATAATTCCATATTACAAGTCCAGTCATTAAATAAACAAGATAATTTACTCCTTCCATGTCAAATCTGAATACGTTTGTAAATATAAGTGCCATAACGCACATCATTAATAAGGGGTAAAGTAAACTCCATAATACACCTAGTACACTTCTTTTATATTTTATTTTAAAATCTCTTGATATTAGCTGAGTCATTAAGAAAGTATATTTTTTTAAGTTTAAGAAAATATTTTTTATCATTTGGCTCTCCTTTATATAAAGATTATATCTTCTTTTAATTCATATTTCAACATTTAGTGTGTTTTAGCGTAAACGGATGTATAAAATTTAACTAGACTTTTATGTCTTTGAATTATTCTTTTAAGTATAGGTCTATTTAATAAATATTCGCAATTACGCCAATTGTCATAATTCTTATCAAGTACGCTATATGCGTTATTTATGAATTTGTTTCTTGTATTTTTATCTTTTATGTTTCTTGTTTTTAGTGAGTATATTGTTAATATTTTTGTATATAATCCTTCTAATTGTATTATGTTCACATGATGTTTTAGTAATTCAAGTATTTCAAAAATATCAAATATTCTTTCATCTATTGTAGTTTGTTCACTTTCTAAATGTATATGATAATTATATAGTGAATCCATTACTCTGCTTATAGTTTTACATGATGATATATACCCTAAAACAAATGGAACATCTTCATATTTTAAGGTAGTTGGAAATAATAATTTATTTTTTAGTATTATTTCTCTTTTATATAATTTATTGCAAGGTCCATAATCAAATTTTTCTAAATTATTCATTATTTCATCTCTTGCTATTGTTTTTAGTGGGTAATCTTTTCTTATATTTTCTATTTTATTTTCTTCATGTAATTCTTTAACTCCGCATACTGTTAAATCACTTTTTTCATGTTCTATGTTTTGGACTAATTTTTCAATAAATTCTTCTTCAATTGTATCATCACTATCTATAAATGCTAAGTATGTTCCTGTAGACATTTCTATACCTTTGTTTCTTGCCGCTCCAATACTAGGTTTATCCAATTTATTTATTTTTATTTTTGTTTTATAAGAGTTTAATATTTCTAAGCTATTATCCTTGCTTCCATTTTCTACTGCTATTATTTCAATATTTTTATATGTTTGATTAATAATACTATCTAAACATCTTTTTAAATATTTACTACTGTTATGAACGGGTACTACTATGCTTACTAATTTTGACATTTTTTACACTCTCCTAGAATCATTATATCATAAAAATAGAATAAAACTTGAAAATTCTATTCTATTTCTTGAATTCTTCTATTATTTCATATATTTGAGTATGTGGGTTTGCTTCTATTGTTTGCAATTCTTTTCCGTTTTCTATTTGATATTTTTCTAACTTTTTTGCATTTTTTATAGCTAAATCAGTTTTTGGATAAATATCTGAGTAAATATTATAGTTTTTAGAATAATTTATACAATAAGTTTTTAAGATTTCCAATAATTTCTCATTTGTTAAAGATTGTGAAGAAAATTTATAGTGTAATAAAAACCATAATTCTATACTTGGATTTGACGTTATTATTTTTATTTTATGTCTTTCTGCCAACTTTTTTGCATTTTCTATTTGCCTATTTTTAATTGGATCTGTGTCAGTATCAAATACACAAAATGCTACGTCATCAGTTTTTAGATTTAATCCGTAACTCTTAATATCTGTAATTGTATTTTTCACTAAATTTACTGGATCTGTTTCGCTTCCATGTACATATTTTATTATATAATCTTTGTTTCTACCTGAAAAATTATTAAAATAATATTTTTCTGTCTTATTTTCTCCTTCACAAGCAATTAATATTACTCTTTTGGGATTAATTATTTTGCGATTTCGTCTTCTATCTGTACTCATCTTTAATCATCAAATTTAGAAAAATCGTTAGTTAAAAATGGAATTCCGCCATATCTACCTAATAAATATCCTTTTTCTATATTTTCATCCTTTCTTACCTTGAAGTCATCTAACGGATAAAGATTGCTTTCGCCTGTTTCTTGATTTTTTTCTGTAAACCAAATTTGATCTCGTCTAAATAAATTAATATCTAATAAATTAGTGTCATGTGTATTAAAAATTAGTTGTGAATTATTTTTATTTATTTCTTTATCATTAAATATTTCAACAAGATATTTAACAATAAATGGATGTAAGCTTTTATCAAATTCATCTATTAATATTATTTTACCATTATCTAAAACATCCTTTATTACTGGTATGAAAGAAAATATTGCTTTTGTTCCTAAAGATTCTTCTTCTATATCTAAAAAATATTCTTTATCATTTACTATATGCTTAGTGCTTGTTATAAAAATTACTGCATTTTCTGGAATAAATGTTTTTACCATAGAATGTAATCTGTTTAAATCTTGATTTGATATTTTTTCTTCTTTTATTTGATATCCTTCAATATTAAAATCTGCTTTTTTTAAAAATTTTAATGCAAATCTCTCTAATGATTTATCAGTATCATTAAAGTACATATTATATGAATAATTATTTAATTGTTCTACACTCAATACTACGCCCATTTTAGTTACTAAGAATTCATAAACTGGTTCTGTCTTATCATAATTCCATGTTGTAGCAGTTGAAAGGAAAAATTTATTATTGGTATTTTTCTTTTTTATATCATTTAATATTTTATTATCATTTACATTAAAAATATATTCATTTACATTTGTTCTCGTAAAAATTTTTACAGGTCTATTATTTGGATAATAAATTAAGTATTCTTCATATATATTAACTTTATCTGCTTTAAATCCATATACATATTTTATATCTTTTATTAAAAACTTTACTTCAAATGAACTTGGTTTTTTTATACTTTCATCGTCTAACTTAAATGGAATTATTGGCAATTTTGTATTTGGTACATGTATGTTTGAATTTCTTATCATTGAACTTATTTGACTTAATATTTTAAATAAATTTGTTTTTCCAGATGCATTTGCTCCATAGATTGCTGTTGTTTTTAAAATTCTTTCGTTATTTATTTTTATGAAATTATTTTGTAATTCTTTATCAGATGATGCAATCATTGAAAAAGTTGTTTTGTCTTTAAATGATAGGAAATTTTCTATACTAAATTCTATAAGCATAAGTGCCTCCTTAATAAATATTATATGCTTTTTTACGAAAAAAATCAACTTTTTCGGCAATTATAAGCTGATTTTTGTAATTTTTCCGCATTTTTTGGACTTTAATTTTTATTTTTTTAATTTATTTAGAATATCATCATTTAATATATTATTAATGTAATAGTCTGATTTTTTCATTAATTCATAATTAAATTTGGTTTTTCCTAAATTTTCTATAAGTGTCTCTTTTCCTGAAAATAGATTTATTCCAAATCCTAATTGATCTCCTTCTATGGTTGCGCCTAAGCTTGCTAAGATTGTTGGATACATGTCTAAAGATGAAAATTCTCTATTTTTATTAAATTCTGTTTTTATAGGTGTGTTTATAAATGCGTTATAAATGGTTCTTGTGTATCCTTTATGGTCTACATAATATCCACTTTGCATGGTTAAGTGATCTCCAATTAATACTATAGTTGTATTTTCATAGAAATCTTGATTTTTTATCCATTCTATAAAATTATTTACCATTTTAGATGAACATGCATATACATTAGACATTTGATCTTTAAATGGTTCTTCACAAGATTTATCTAAATATCCATCTTTAAAGTGAGTATCCATTGTGTAGATGCTTAATGCAAAAGGTTTATCTTTTTGTGATATTTCTTTGATTTCTTCTTTAGCATATTCAAATAGTTTAGAATCTTCTAGTCCCCACCATACAAAATAATTTTCAGGCACATAATTTTTATTTTTAGCTGTGCTTATGTCAAACATTTTATAGTCACCATGTTGTTTATAATATTTTTTTGTTCCTCCAAATCTAATGTTTGATCCTTGTATAACTTCCAAATTATATCCTTCATTTTTTAAAACATCTCCAAGTGTTCTAACATTAGGCATGAAATTATCTACTTTGTTATATTTATTTTTTATTTGCGCTAGTAAAGGTGTTCCTGATGTTGAGGCAACTGTTCCAGCTATTGTCCAGGATGTTAGAGTTAAGTTATATCCTCCTCCAATTTTTTCAGTATTTGAAAAGTTTAAATTATCCAAAGCGAGTTTTTCTAATTCTGGTATTCTTGATTCTTTAAATGTTCCACCATTCTTTTGTGATACTAAAGAGCTTTCCATACTTTCTAAGTATATCAATATTAAATTTCTTTTTTCTGCGGGAAATTCTATTTTTATTTCATTAGTATCTTTATAATGTGTTTCATATATTTGACTTATTTGTGTGTTAGCTTTAATGTATTCATCTATTTTAACAGTTTTACAAAGTAATAGTATGCTTATTAATAAAATTATAACTGAGTATATTATTTTATGTTTCCTAAAATATGTAGGATAAGCTTTAATTTTTTTACTTTTAATTTTTATATAAATATCTTTTTGTTTTAAATGTGTTATTGGTATTAATAATATTATTAGTACTAGCATAAATGCTAGTAAACAAGTTTTTATTCCATCTATTATTATATCTAAGCTAGAACCTGTGACATCACTGGTAAAATAATATATTAATTCATAGAAATTAACTTCTTTTATTACTTTTAATATATAATAGATTAAGCATAAGATGATATCTGATAATATTAGCAATATATATGGAATACTTTTTTTGAGTTTATTTGTTTCTTTATTTTCTTTTTTCATAATTATTACAACTAAATAGTCTACTAATCACTTCCTTTATAATAATTATACTTATTAAATTAATTTAATTCAATCAACTTTAGGTTACAATTTTGTTATTTTAAGGTGCAGTTAGAATACATAAAGTTTTAGTAAGCAAATTATTATAGCTAATACTCCTAATACTGAAAGAATTAGTTTTTCTCTAGCTGTAGGTTTTTTTAGTTTTATTGGTGTTATATAAAGTATTCCCATTATTAATAATACAGTTGGAAAAATTATATGATTGTACTTTTTTGATACTATAAATGTTATAAAATATACTAAAGGTATTATAATAGCACTAGCTGTTATTGGGATTCCTATAAATTCATCTTTTAATTTTTTCTTAGTAGTTGTAAGCATATTAAAATAAGCTAATCTTATTACTCCACAAACGCAGAAAAATACACAGATAATGTATGTTAAGATATTATCATATGCAATGTTAAGTGTAATCATCATTGGAAGTACTCCAAAACTTATAGCGTCACTTAATGAGTCTAACTCAATTCCATATATTTCATGTTCTTTAAGACTTCTAAATCTTCTAGCTACTACTCCATCGAAAGCATCACATATTGCAGCTAATATTAGGCAAAATATAGCATATGTTGTTCTTGCATTGAATGCACTTATTATTCCTAATATTGCGAAACTGGTTCCGCTCATTGTAACCCAATCGCATTTTCTATATACTCCTATAAATTTTTTCATATTTTCACCGCTTTCTTTTTATATATTATAGCACATTTATAAGTATTTGTGTTTTTATATGTAATTTTTCATTTTGTTAATCTTTAAAAAAGTTAAAATAAAAAGCACTATTTTAGCACTTAATATTATTTTGTTATTAAAAATTTTAATATTTCTTCTTTTTCTTTTTTATTCATTATAATATCACTTATTAAATCAACTACTTCCATTTTTACATGTTCACGTTTAATAAGTTCTTTAATTGATTTTAGTGTGTATAATCCTTCTACTGTTGTATTTTTTGCATATTCTTCTGCTTTTGCCAGTTTTCCTTCGCCTATTAGTTTTCCAAAATTAAAATTTCTGCTATTTGTGCTAGTACAAGTCATTAGAATATCTCCAAATCCTGCGAATGAAAGAATAGTTTTTTTATTTCCTCCTAAAGCATCAATTAATTCTTTTATATCATTTAAAGCTTCAGTTAAAAATAGCGCTTTTGTTGAATCAGTGACTTTCATTCCTTCTAACATTCCAGAGGCAATCGCCATTACATTTTTTATAGCACCGCATACTTCTACTCCTAATATGTCTGGAGTTTCTCTTAATTTTATATTCTCATTTTCCATTAAATTTTTAATTAAATTTTTTGTTCTTACGTTTGTTACACCTAGTGAAAATCCTATGGGAACTTCTTTTATGATGTCGACTGCAAATGAAGGTCCAGATATTACAGCTAGTTTATTCGTATTTATGTTTCTTTCTACTACTTCTGTTAAAAATGCACATGTGTCTTGCTCGATTCCTTTTGTCGCAATTAGTAAGTGTGATGTATTATTTAAGTGCTTTGATAGTTTTATAGTTACATCATTTAACGCATGAGCTGGTACAGCAATTACAACTAAGTTACTTTTTTTGACTGCTGTACTCAAATTTGCTGTTATTTTAATTTTCTTAGGAATTATATAATCTTTTAATTTTTCACTTTTTCTTGTTGTTTTTAATTTACTTGCTTCTTTTTTAGTATGAGACCAAACAGTTACATAATTTTTATTACTACTAAAAATACTAGCTAGTGCTAATCCAAATGCACCTGCACCTAAAATACAAACTTTCATTTTTTCTCCTTTTTATCATGATTAAATAATACATTTGTCTTAAATATTAAGAATAAAAATATAAACATTAATAGTATGTAAAATATTATCATTTCTTTTTTATGACCTAGTGCATAGAATACTGTTATTATGCTAAAAATTATGTTTATTGCATATATAACTAATATTGTATTTCGTTTACTTAACCTTTTTAATAGTTGATGGTGTATATGTTCTTTATCTGCTTCTCCAATAGGTTTTTTGTTTATTACTCTTCTTATTATTGCAAATAGTGTATCTGCTATAGGTAATAATAATAAAATTAGAGGTATTAATAATGATGTAAATGTTACTGTTTTAAATCCAAGAAGCATTATTACACTTATCATTAAACCTAGGAATGTGCTACCTGTGTCTCCCATAAATATTTTAGCTGGTGGAAAGTTATGTATTAAGAAGCCTAGAGTAGAGCCTAACATTATGAAAGATAAAATAATATCTAATCCACCTAGATTATTTAGTATAAGTGCGATTATTCCTATAGTTAGAAAATATATTGAACTAATTCCAGCACATAATCCATCTAAGCCATCTATTAAATTTATTGCATTTATGGTTGCGATTATTATTAGCATTGTTATATAAGGACTTAGCCATCCAAAATACAGTTCATATTGAAACATATCTATTTTGTTTAAACTTAATCCACCATAGAATACAACTATTGCAGCGACTATTATGTGAACTAAAAATTTATATTTTGCTCTTATTGGTTTTATATCATCAAAAACTCCAAGTAATAGAATTAGAAAAGATGACATAAGTATTGATATCATTAGAGTATTTTCTTCTCCAAACAACATATATCCTAGTAAGAATGCTAGAAATATTCCAATACCACCTAATAAAGGAGTTGGATTTTTGTGGGCACTTCTTTCATTAGGAATATCTATTGCACCTATAAAAGTTGCGATTTTTCTAGCTAAGTATACAAATATAAAGGATGAAAGAAATGTTACTATTACTATCAAAAATACATTATGACCATTAATATTAAAATTCATTAATACACCTTCTTTTTTTTATTATACTACATGCTCTTCTGTTTTCATACTATTTGTTAAAATAAGTGCAACATATATACTAATCGCAGGAGTTATAAATATGTGTCCTTGAAAAAATCCTAATGCAAATATAATTATTACAACACTTATCCAATTTATTGTTTTTTCATTAAGTTTTATTCTTTTTATTATGCTAAATGTTATATATAGAGTAGGCATAAAATATAAAATAAATCCGATTAGTCCTTCTCTATAAAGTATGTCAAAGTAATCCATTTCTATTATTTTTTCTCTTTGATTTTCTTTATGATAGTTTTCTATATATCCTATGCCAAATAGTTTTTCTATATTAGAAGAGTTTAGATATATTTTTCTTGCATCTTTTTCCATTGATAATCTTTCACTAAATATTATATTATCTAAAAATTCTACACTTGTAATTTCATATCCTTGTTTTTCAATAAAATCTAAATGTATTTTTATGTTTTTATAAAAGCTTGTTT
>CANSWR010000010.1 GCA_947650795.1 uncultured Bacillota bacterium
ATAGTCGTTATAAGAGGTTTTAAAATGCATATCAAGAAGTTAGAATTAACAAATTTTAGAAATTATGATAAGTTTAAGTTAGAAACTTTAGAGAACTTAAATATTATTATAGGTAAGAATGGAGTCGGAAAGACTTCTATCCTAGAAAGTATTTATGTTTGTAGTCTAGCAAGGACATTTAAAAGTAATGTTGATGATGTTATAGTAAAAAAAGATAAGCTTTTTACTAAAATTAAAGTTGACTTGGAAGTTCAAGACAAGACAAAAAAATTAGAGTATACACTTACTGATAAAGGTAAGAAGACAAAAATAAATAATAATTTAAAGAAGAAAATAAGTGATTTTATATCACAATATAAAGTTATATTGTTTTCTCCTGATGAACTTAGGATTATTAAAGAGTCTCCTAATACAAGAAGAAATTATTTGAATATTAGTTTATCTCAAATTAATAAATCTTATATAAACTTATTAAGTAATTATAATGTTCTTATTAAGAATAAAAATGATTATTTGAAAAAGATGTACATTAATTCTAATATGGATGAAACGTATCTAGAAATCTTAGATATTAAAATAGCTGAGGTAGGTAATGAAATATGTATTATTAGAAAAGAATATATAAATAAGTTAAATAAGTATATTAAGAAAATTTTTAGAAAATTCAAAAAAGATGATGAATTAGTTATTAAGTATAATAGTCAATTTTTAGATAAATCAATTGATGAAATTAAAATACTTCTTAAGAAAAATAGAAATAATGAGATAAACTTAGGGTTAACAAAAACTGGAATTCATAGGGATGACATAGAGTTTTTACATAATGGTTATAATTCTAAGGAATTTAGTTCTCAAGGTATTCAAAAGTTAATTTTACTTTGTTTAAAATTGGCAGAATTAGAAGTTTTAGTTAATGAATATTATGAAGAACCAGTTTTACTTTTAGATGATTTATTTAGTGAACTTGATATTGTTAATCAAAATAATATTTTAAATAATTTGAATAAAGATATACAGGTTTTTATTACTACTACAGATATTAATAATATAAAACCATATATGATAAAAAAATCTAAGGTGATTGAGCTTAGTAGGGAAGGTGAAGGAAATGAATGAGAATCATTATAATGAGAATGATATTCAAGTTTTAGAAGGACTTGAAGCAGTTAGAAAAAGACCTGGAATGTATATTGGTACAACTAGTGAAAGAGGTCTAAATCATCTAGTATGGGAAATAGTAGATAATTCAGTTGATGAAGCATTAGCTGGATATTGTGATGATATTGAAGTTGTAATTAACAAAGATAATTCAATAACTGTTAAAGATGATGGGAGGGGTATGCCTACAGGTATTCATCCAAAAACAGGAGTAAGTACAGTTGAAACTATTTTTACAGTCTTACATGCTGGTGGCAAATTTGGCGGAGGAGGCTACAAAGTAAGTGGAGGGCTACATGGTGTAGGCGCTAGTGTTGTTAATGCCCTTAGTTCTTGGTTAGAGGTTAAAGTTTTTCAAGGAGGAAAGGTTTATTTTCAGAGATTTGAAAATGGTGGCAAACCTGTTGGAAAGTTGGAACAAATAGATACTTGTGATATTAATAGAACTGGTACTACAGTAACCTTTAAACCAGATCCAGAAATATTCCAAGAAACAACAGTTTATAATTATGAGACTCTTAGACATCGTACTAAAGAACTTGCTTTTCTTAATAAAGGATTGCAAATAAAATTGATTGATTTAAGAGATGATAAAAGTGAAGCATTTTTATATAATGGTGGAATAATTGAGTATGTTAAAATGCTCAACGAGAGTAAAAAAACTATTCATGATACTATTGTTTATTGTGAAGGTGAAGAAAGTGGCATTGAGATAGAAGTAGCTTTTCAATATAATGATGGATATAGTTCAAATCTTTATTCTTTTACTAACAATATAAGTACTGTAGAAGGTGGAACTCATGAAGATGGAGTAAGACTTGCTTTATCTAGAGTTATAAACAATTATGCAAGAAATAATAATATTTTAAAAGGTAAAGATGAGTCTTTAACTTCTGATGATGTTAAGGAAGGTCTTACTATGATTATTTCGTGTAAGCATCCTGATCCACAATTCGAGGGCCAAACAAAAACAAAGTTAGGTAATTCAGAGGTTAGAAGAATATCTAGTAATGTTTTTGGAGAAAAATTAGAAAAGTTTTTATTAGAAAATCCTCAAGAAGCAAAGCAAATTATAGAGAAAGCTATGCTTGCTTCACATGCTAGAATGGCAGCTAAAAAAGCTCGTGAGATGACACGTAGAAAAGGTGGTCTTGAAATTACTAATAAATGGGGAAAACTTACAGATTGTAAAAGTAATGATCCTACAATAAGTGAAATCTTTTTAGTCGAGGGAGATTCGGCTGGAGGAAGTGCTAAAGAAGGTAGAGATTATATGACTCAAGCTATTCTTCCTCTTAGAGGTAAAATTCTTAATGTAGAAAAGGCTCGTTTAGATAAAGCTTTAGGAAATGAAGAGATTAGAAGTATTATTACTGCTTTTGGTACTGGAATAGGTGATGAGTTTGATTTATCAAAATTACGTTATCATAAAATAGTTATAATGACAGATGCTGATGTCGATGGAGATCATATTAGAACTTTATTATTAACATTGTTTTATAGATTTTTTAGACCAGTTGTAGAGGCAGGTCATGTGTATGCCGCTCAACCACCTTTATTTAAAGTGGTACATGGTAAAACAATTAAATGGTGTTTAGATGAAAAAGAAAAAGATGATTATATAGCGACTTTGCCTGAAACAACTAGATATGAGATTAGTCGTAATAAAGGACTTGGAGAAATGGATGCTAAGGAGTTAAGAGAAACTACTATGAGTATAGAAAATAGAGTACTTAAGAAGATTACAGTAGAAGATGCGATGCTTGCTGATAAGGTTTTTGAAACTCTTATGGGAGAAGATGTTGATCCTAGACGAGAATTTATTGAAAATAATGCTCCATATGCGAATTTGGATTTATAGGAGGTTTTAGGTTATGGATAGATTGAATAATACAAATATTGTTGATGAGATGAATAGTTCATTTTTAAATTATTCTATGAGTGTTATAGTTGCACGTGCACTTCCAGATTTAAGAGACGGTTTAAAACCTGTTCATAGAAGAATATTATATTCTATGTATGAGAGTGGTTATACACCTGATAAACCATTTAGGAAGAGTGCTAAAACTGTCGGAGAAGTTATGGGTAATTATCATCCACATGGAGATAGTGCTATTTATGAATCTTTAGTTAGAATGGCTCAACCGTTTAGTTTTAGGCATACTTTGATTGATGGTCATGGAAATTTTGGTTCTTTAGATGGAGACGGAGCAGCTGCTATGCGTTATACAGAAGCAAGACTTTCTAAGTTGTCTATGGAACTGTTACGTGATATTAATAAGAATACAGTAGATTTTGATGATAATTTTGATTCTACTAGAAAAGAACCAAAGGTGTTACCTAGTAGATTCCCTAATATTTTAGTTAATGGTACTATGGGAATTGCAGTTGGGATGGCAACAAATATTCCTCCTCATAATTTAGGAGAAGTAATTGATGGATGTGTTGCTTATATTGATAATAATGATATTACGACTTTGGAGTTAATGCAGTATATTAAAGGACCTGATTTTCCAACAGGCGCAATTATTTTAGGGAATGCTGGTATAGTAAAAGCTTATGAAACAGGAAAAGGTTCTATTACTATAAGAAGTAAGGTTGAAATAGAAGAGACAGCTGGAAAGAGTAAATTAATTATTACTGAGATACCTTACCAAGTAAATAAACGTGATTTGCAACAGCGTATAGGAGAATTAGTAAGAGATAAGGTAATTGATGGTATAGCAGATTTACATGAAGAAACCAATCTTGAAAATGGTATTAGAATTGTTGTGACTATTAAAAAGGATGCTAATGCAAATGTTGTTTTAAATAATTTGTATAAGCATACTTCTCTTCAAACTACTTTTGGTATTAACTTTTTAATGCTTGATCAAGGTCAACCAAAGTCTTTAGGCCTTAAAGATATTATTTCTAAATATATAGATTTTCAAAAAGAAGTTATTATTAGAAGAACTCGTTTTGAGTTGGAAAGAGCAGAGAAAAGAGTTCATATTTTAGAAGGATACAAGATAGCTTTAGACCATTTGGATGAAGTTATAAAGATAATTAGAGAAAGTGAAAGTGATGTTTTAGCAAAAACTACTTTGATGCAGAGATTTGGGCTTTCAGAAATTCAAGCAGAAAGTATTTTAGAATTAAAATTAAGAAGGCTAACAGGATTAGAACGTGCTAAGATTGAAAGTGAATTACAAGATTTACTAAAATTAATAGAGGAACTAAAAGCAATTTTAGGTAGTGAGCAGAAAGTTTTAAATATTATTAAGGAAGAACTTCTTGAGATAAAGAATAAGTTTGCTGATGATAGAAGAACTAAGATTGACATGACAGCAATAGAGTATATTGAAGATGAATCTTTAATTCCAGAAAGTGATGTTATTGTAACAATTACTAATAAAAATTATATAAAGAGAATGACTACAGATACTTATAAATCTCAAAATAGAGGTGGAGTTGGTATTAAAGGAATGGCTACAAATGAAGAAGATTTTGTCGAACAAATGATTAACTTATCCACACATGATTTCTTGTTATTCTTTACTAATAAAGGTAGAGTATATAGATTGAAAGGTTATGAAATACCAGAATTTTCTCGTACAAGCAAAGGCTTGCCTTTAGTGAATCTTATTCAAATTGAAAAAGATGAAAATGTTACAGCAGTTGTTAAAATAGAACGTAAAAATGAATATAAATATTTAGTATTTGGAACTAAACAAGGAGTGATAAAACGTACTTTAATATCTGAATTTGATAATATTCGTCAAAGTGGTAAAATTGCTATTACTTTGAAAGAAGGAGATGAATTAAATTCTGTTAAACGTTCGACAGGAGATAATCAAATATTAATGTGTTCATCTGTTGGTAGAATGGTAAGATTTAATGAATCAGAAGTTAGAATTATGGGACGTACTGCTTCTGGAGTAAGAGGTATTAATTTAGGTAATGAGATTTGTGTAGGAACAGAGGTTACAGAACCTAATATGGAAGTATTGGTAGTAACACAAAAAGGATATGGTAAGAGAACTAATTTAGAAGAATATAGAGAAACAAAGCGTGGAAGCAAAGGAGTAAAATCTTTAAGTATAACTGAAAAGAATGGGTCAATAGTTGGGTTTAAGTCCGTTCAAAATGATAAAGATTTAATCATTATTACAAATAATGGTGTTATCATAAGATTAAGTATAGATTCTATTTCTATGATGGGGAGAGTAACTCAAGGTGTAAAACTTATTAACTTAAAAGATGATAATATAGTATCTTCTATTTCAGTTATTAACAGAAATGAAGAAGAAAATGAAGCAGATGAAGAACTTATTCACATAGAAAAAGAAGATATTAACATATATAATATGGATGCTAACAATTTAGATTAAATTATTAAAGCAAGATTTCGAAGATTTCTTGCTTTTGTTTTATTAGAAATAATAAATTAACAATTAAGATATAATAAATAGTACATACTATTTATTTATATTAACTTTAATAAAATTTTTAAAAATATTTTAAGAAATTAACATTTAGTAAATTCACTAACTTTTTTACTAAATTTAAGAGTTTTAATAGTTTCACGTGAAACTTTAAATGACTTGTAATGTTTTTAATTTTATCTATTTTTATATATATAATATTTTATAGTTTTAATACATTTATTTATAAAATAATATTAGAAAAGATTATTAGATTTAAAACAAGCTTTTTTAATTATTAAAATTGTTAATAATAGTGTATGATATATATAAGTTCCACGTGAAACATTATATTTTTTGAATTAATAACAAATTATATATTTTATAAATTAGTTGTTTATATTCTTATATAGTTTTTTAAATTATTTACTTTAATAGTTTCATGTGAAACATATATTAATTGTTTAATGTTATAGAATAATTATATTTTTCACAAAAAGTATAATTAACTTTTTGTATTATATGTTTTTTAAAATTTTATTAAATATTATACATAAGTTATTATTTAAAAAATCTATAGTATAAAGTAAGTTTTTAAAAACAACTTTTAATAATACAAATTAAATATAATAAATATGTTTCACGTGGAACATATTGCAAGAGTGTTTTTTAAATATACAAATTATAAATGAATTATATTTAATTATTTTCTTTGATTTTTTAATATATATTTTGTGTTTTTAAGTATTTATAAGTTTCACGTGAAACATAAAAAAATAAAATTTTTCTTTTTTCTTTAATATAAATATGATATACTTTATTTGTGCAACATATAAGGCGGAATCAGGTCAGGATTGGAAGATAGCAGCCTTAACGTTTATTATATGTGTGCACTTTTTTATTAGGTGATTTTTATGTTTAATGATTTTGAAAAATGTTTATATAAACTTTCTTTAAAAGCTATAAAAAAAGGAGAGATTCCAGTAGCAGCTATAATTGTAAAAAATAATAAGATTATTTCTAAAGCATATAATAAGCGAAAGAATAAATCTAATCCTTTATTACATGCAGAAGTTCAAGCAATATTGAAAGCATCTAAAAAACTAAAAGATTGGCGTTTAAATGAATGTGAATTATATGTGACTTTAAAGCCATGTCATATGTGTGAAGAAATAATTAAAGAATGCAGAATATCAAAAGTATATTATTTTTCTAATAATAATAAAGTTATTAACTATAAAAGTTCATTTATATATATAAAAAATAATTTTTCGGAGACATATACAAAGTTATTAACAAATTTTTTCAAAAAGTTACGTTAGTATTTATAGAGATATTTATAATAAAATGTTATAATCAATATGAAAGAAGGTGGGTTTTATGTCATACACAGCATTATATAGAAAATATAGGCCTAGCAATTTTAAAAGTGTAGTTGGTCAAGATACTACAGTTACAATTTTGAAAAATTCTATTATTAATAGTCATATAAGTCATGCTTATTTATTTACTGGTCCAAGAGGAACAGGAAAGACTAGTATAGCTAAAATTTTTGCACATGCAGTAAATTGTGAAAATTTTGTTGATGATATATGTAATGAGTGTAATATTTGTAAAAATATTAAAGATAATGATTCTGATATTATTGAAATAGATGCAGCTAGTAATAATGGAGTTGAGGAGATTAGAACTTTAAGAGATAATGTTAAGTTATTACCTAGTTTTTGTAAATATAAAATATATATAATTGATGAAGTACATATGTTATCCACAGGTGCTTTTAATGCTTTACTTAAAACTTTAGAAGAACCACCAGCTCATGCGATATTTATATTAGCGACTACAGAGCCTAACAAAATTCCAGTTACAATTTTATCAAGATGTCAAAGATTTGATTTTAATAAAATAGATAATGAATCTCTTAAAGGACGTTTAAAATTTATTTTAGATAATGAATCAAAGTATTTAGATGATACTATAATAAATTATATTGCTGAAGTTTCAGATGGTGGATTAAGAGACGCTATAAATTTATTAGATCAAACTTTATCTTTATCTAATGATAATATAACTATATCTGATATTGAAGCACTTAGTGGAAAAATATCTAAAGATTTAGTCTTTAAAGTTCTTAAAGCTGTAATTTCTTCTGACTATATCACTATATTAGATATATCTTTAGAGTTAAATACTAAAGGAAAAAGTTTTATTGATTTAGTTAACAATATGTTAATAGTGTTGAGAGACTATGCAATAAGTTTAAAAGTAGATACTTATTTTGATGAAGAATATAATAAATTATTACGAAGTTTGAATTTAAATAGTGATGAAATTGTTAGAATTTCTAAGATATTAAACGAATTAGTGACAGAGCTAAAAAATTCTAATGATCAGAAGTTAATGTTTGAAATTTATTTAATGAATTTAATGCAAGTTACTAACAATAATATGGAAGAAGATTTAATTAATTCACAACCAGAAATTAAATCAGAAGTTATAAACACAGAAACTGTAAGTACTTCACAAAATATTGAAGAACCACCAGAAGTTATTGACTTAGTAAAAGAACAAGAAGATTTAACAATAGAAGTAAGTAAAAATTCTCAAACAGAAATATCAACAAATTCTGTAAATTTATTAGAGCTTAAAAAGATTAGGATTAATAATGTTTTTTCTGGAGCTAATAAAGATATATTAAATAAAATAGTTAAAGATTATGATAGGATAAATGATTATATTTCAAATAAAGTTTATAATATTATTGCTGCATTACTTATTGATGGCAAAGTAGTAGTAGCGTCAGATAAATATTTATTATTTTCTTTTAATGATGAATCTTATATTAGTTTATTTGATTCAAATTATAGATTAATTGAATCATTTATGAATGAAATATATGATATTCCTTTTAAAGTTGTTGCTATAACTGGTTTAGAATGGGAAAAATATAAGCAGGAATTTATTTTAAATAAAAAAAATAATGTTCCCTATGTATTAATTGATGAAAATGTTGTAAAATTAGATGTGAGTGAAAGTTCTAATGAGCTTGAAAACTCAGCAATAAATATATTTGGAGAGGACACTGTAAGTGTTAGATAGGAGAGATTATTAATGAATGTACAAAATTTAATGGCACAAGCTCAAAAAGTGCAAAAGGAATTAGAAAAGGCAAATGCAGAAATTGAAGCATCAACATATGAAGGAAAAAGTGGTGCAGTTACTGCAGTTATTACTGGAGAAAATATTGTAGATAAAATTACTATTACTGATGAAACAGTTTTATCAGATAAGGAATTACTTGAAGATATGATAGTTTTAGCTTTAAATGATGCTTTTGCTAAGTTAGCAGAAGATAAAAGTGAAAAATTAGGTAAATATACTGGAGGTTTAGGAGGACTTTTTTAGTAAATGATTTATCCAGAAGAATTTCAACATCTGAGAGATAGTTTTCAAGAATTACCAGGAGTGGGAGAAAAGTCAGCAGAAAGATATGTGTACTCTATTGATTCACTAGAAATTGATAAAGTTGAGGAGTTTGCTAAAAATTTATTAGAATTTAAAAATAATATAAGAAAATGTTCTATATGTGGGCATATAACTAATAAGGAAGTATGTTCTATATGTAGTTCTGATACACGTGAAACATCAACTATTTGTGTAGTGGAGGATTCAAAAAGTGTATTTATGTTTGAAAAAACGGGTAAATTTAATGGTGTATATCATGTTTTGGGAGGACTTATTTCTCCAGTAAATGAAATAAATCCAGATGATATTAATATTTCTTCTTTAGTTGATAAAAGAGTATTAAATGGTGTTAAAGAAATAATATTAGCATTAAATCCTTCAATGGAAGGTGAAACGACATCTTTATATATTCAAAAATTATTAGAGAATACAGATATTAAGATTTCAAGATTATCTTATGGAATACCAATGGGTGCTGATATTGAATATTTGGATCCATTGACTATAATCAGAGCAATAGATGATAGAAAGTTTTTATCATAAATAAATTTATTATTAATACTATTTAGTGGAGGAAATCTTTATGCACATAATAGTATTTATAATAAAAAGATTAGTTATGGCACTTTGTATGCTTTATGCTTTTGATGTAATTGTGAGTAGCGCAGGTGTTATTGTTCCAATAAATGTAGTTACTATTTTGTCAGTAGCGTCGTTGGGACTTCCTGCAATATTTGGACTTGTTGTTTTGCAAGTACTTATGTAGGAGTGGTTATATGAATAATAAATTAATCGAACATTTTGAATTATTAAATAATAGTAATAGGATTAGCCACGCTTTTTTAATTTGTAATACTAATTTTGATAATCTGAAAGAAAATTTGACTACAGTTCTTTCTGATTATTTTTTTCATAAAAAAATTAAAATAGAAGAAAATCCAGATATATATATAATTAGACCTGAAAATGGTAAAATACTTAAAGAAGAAATATTAAAACTACAAGAAGAATTTAAAAGTTTTTCTCAAATTAATGATTGTAGAGTATATATAATAGATGGTGCCGAACAAATGAATGATTATGCTTCTAATTCGTTATTAAAATTTCTTGAGGAACCTGAAAAAAATATTTACGCTTTTTTGATTTCGTCGAATGTATCTAAATTATTAGAGACTATAAAATCAAGATGTCAGATTATTATGTTAGATAATCTTAAGTTAAGTGATTTTAATGATTTATCTAAAGAGTTTTCGGAAAATATTATAGATTTTTTAGTAAAGTTTGAAAATCTTAGAGAAACAGTATTAGCATATTTATATGATTATTTTAGTAAAAAAGAAGAAAAAGAAAACGTTATAAATTTTATAATTATTAGTAAATATTTTTATAGAGATGTACTTAATTATAAGTTATTTAAAAAGATAGAGTATTTCAATCAATATAGTGATAAAATAAAAGATATTTCCAATAAAAGAAATGAAAAATATTTAACGAATATGTTAATATTATTATTTAAAAGTGAGAATATGTTAGAGTATAATTTGAATTTAGGGTTATTTCTTGATAAATTAATAATTGAAATGGGGAGAATAAGTAATGAATAAAGTAGTAGGAGTTTCATTTAATCAAAATAGTAAAGTTTATTTTTTTAGTAGTAATGAGCTTAATATAAAAGATGGAGATACAGTAATTGTGGATACAGAAAGAGGACAACAATTAGGATATGTTATAGCTTCAGATATTATGAATAAAGAAGTAGATAAAGATATGAAGAATGTTGTTAGAGTAGCAACAATAAAGGATATATCTGTTTTTGAAAAAAATAGAATAGATGCTTCACATGCATTAGTAAAAGCTAGAGAAATATCTAAAAAACTAGAATTAAGTATGAATATAATAGATGCAAATTATACATTTGATAGAAATCAGTTATTATTTTATTTTGTATCAGATTCTCGTATAGATTTTAGAGAAATGGCAAAGCAATTAGCTTTTATCTATAAAACAAGAATAGAACTTAGACAAGTTGGTGTAAGAGATAAAGCCAAAAGTGTTTCTGGTATGGGTCAATGTGGTAGAGAGTTGTGTTGTTCTTGCTTTTTAAAAGATAATTTGGATTCTGTTACTATAAATATGGCTAAAAATCAAAATATTGCTTTAAATCCGAATAAAATAAATGGTCAATGTGGAAGGTTATTATGTTGTTTAAAATATGAAGATGAAGTTTATACGAAAAATAGGCAAAGTTTACCTAATATAGGAGATAGAGTTAGTACAGTTAATGGTGAAGGAAAAGTAGTTTCTATAGATATTTTAAAGAAAAGTTATGTTGTAAATATACCAGAAGTAGGAAAAATAGAAATGACTTTAGAAAGTAAGTGAGATTGTGGATAAAGTTATTAATGATTTGGTTGGGTATGATAATTTAAAAATAGTTCAAAATAAAAACTATTTTAATTTTAGTTTAGAATCTGTGGTATTACCAAGATTTTGTGAAATTAAAAAAGGAAAGATTCAGATTATGGATTTATGTACTGGAAATGCTCCTATTCCTTTAATTTTAAGTACCCAAACAGATAATAATATAATAGGTGTAGAAGTTCAAAAAGATATTTATGAACTAGCTATAGAGTCTGTTAGAATTAATAAATTACAAAATCGAATCTCTATTCTAAATATGAATATAAAAGATATTTTTAATAAGTTTGAAACAGATACTTTTGATTTAATAACATGTAATCCTCCTTATTTTAAAGTTAATGAATTTAGTAACTTAAATAATAATGAAATCAAATCAATAGCAAGACATGAGATTTTAATAACATTAGAAGAAATAGTTGAGATATCTAAAAAATTATTAAAGAATGGTGGAAGTTTAGTGATAGTTCATCGTGCATCGAGATTTCCGGAGCTTCTTTCAATTTTAAATAAAAATAATTTAGAACCTAAGCGTGTTAGATTTTTACATCCAAAGAGAGAACAAAATGCAAATCTAGTTTTAGTTGATGCAAAGAAAAATGGAAAACCTGGATTAAAAGTTTTACCATCTTTAATTTGTCATAATGAGGATGGAAGTTATAGTGATGAGATATTAAAAATGTTTGAGAGGTAAATATGATACAGAAAAGTTATGAAAAAGAAACTGGAAATTTATATGTTGTTCCTACACCTATAGGAAATTTAAAAGATATAACATTTAGAGCAGTAGAAATTTTAGAAAAAGTGGATGCTATTTTTGCAGAGGATACCAGAGTTACTATGCAATTATTAAATAGTTTAAATATTAAAAATAAAGTTTATCAATGTCAAAAGTTTAATGAAATTAGAGCTACTAAAAGTGTTTTATCAATGTTATCTTTAGGAAAAAACGTAGCAATTGTAACTGACCGCGGAACACCACTAATAAGTGATCCAGGGTCTTTAGTTGTAGATAGTGTTATAAAAGAAGGATATAATGTTATAGCATTGCCGGGAGCATGTGCGATTCTTCCAGCTTTAAATATGTCGGGGATTTCTTCGATGAGGTTTTTCTTTTATGGTTTTCTTTCTTCTAAAGATAGCCAAGCTATACGTGAACTTGAGATGTTAAAAAGTATAAAGTTTACGATCGTTTTATATGAAGCTCCCCATAGATTAATTAAAACTTTACAGAATATTTATAAAGTTTTAGGAAATCGTAATATTTCTATTTCCCGGGAAATATCAAAGCTTCATGAAGAAGTATTTAGAGGAAAAGTAGAGGAAGCATTAAATTATTATGTAGAAGTAAAAGGCGAATTTGTAATAGTTATTGATTCTATTAAAGAAGAAATCAATTACAATGATATGTTAGAAGAAGTCTATAAAAGAATAGATAATGGTAGTAGTAGTAAAGATGCTATTAAAGATGTTTCAAAAGAATTTGATGTTAGTAAAAATATACTATATAATATGTATGAGGAGCACAGAAAATGAAATTAATAGTTGGCCTAGGAAATATTGGTAAAGAGTATGAAAATACTCGTCATAATATTGGGTTTATGGCAATAGACTCTTTTTTGGGTTATGTATCTTTTAAAGAGAAACATCAAGCTTTGTATTATGAAAAGAATATTAATGGAGAGAAAATAATCTTTGTTAAACCTACAACGTTAATGAATAATAGTGGTATTGCAGTTAGAAAGTATATGGATTTTTATAAAATTAGTATAGAAGATGTTCTAATTATTTATGATGATATGGATTATGATGTAGGAACATTTAAAATTAAACCATCAGGATCAAGTGGAGGACATAATGGTATTAAAAGTATAATTGAATATTTAGGAAAAGATAATTTTAAAAGAATTAGAATAGGTATATCTAAACCTAAAGGGAACACAATAAATTATGTTTTAGGAAGATTTAGTAAAAGTGAAATGAGTTTAATAGAAGATGTACTACAAATAGTAAAAAAAGTTATTGAAGATTATAATGTTTTAGATTTTGATAAGTTGATGAGTAAATATAATTAGAGGTGTTTTATGAATTACAAAGAAATGTTTAATGAGTTGAATATTTTGTCTATTAACGATTGTTATA
The DNA here is from genome assembly GCA_947650795.1 of uncultured Bacillota bacterium. Lineage (GTDB taxonomy): Bacteria > Bacillota_I > Bacilli_A > RF39 > UBA660 > MGBC139354. The sequence goes on from CANSWR010000010.1 coordinate 13,590, forward strand.
ATTATCTTTATAATATTATGTTTGGTTGGAAAGATAAGCAAGGAAATATTCATAAAGGAGTAAATGATAGATGTTTTTATTCATTGCAGACTCCCTATGAATTATCTCAAAGTAAATATGGAATATGTTGGGATGTAGTTGAATTTGCTAGATGTTTTTTCGAAGAAATGACAAATTTTAAACATGATACTTTTTATTTATTTTATGATGATAATAATAATTGTCCTTCACATAGTTTTTTAGTATTTTATGATAAAGAAAAGTTATTTTTATTTGAGCCTACAGCTCATCATTGTTTTTATCCTTTTAGTGGAATTGTAGAATTTGATAAATTGGATGACTTATTAAAGTTTGTAATATATGGATTTTTAAAAAATTGTATTGGTAATGATACTATTTCAAAAGATTTTGATGAGAATAATATTTTAGTTTATAAATATTATTCTCCAAAGTTTCATATAAATGGTGTTGAAATGAGAAATCATATTAATAATAGTGAAAAAATAGAGGTTATATATGATAGAAAATCTATTTGATTTTAAAATTGAAAATGGGCATAAGTTTTCTGTTAGCCAAAATGAAATATACTATCAATTTTTAATGTATATGTTTTTCTCGTTAAATAAAAGTTTAGTTATTGTTACTCCTTCTTTAAATGAAGCTAATAAAATATATGCTGCTTTAAATGGTAAATTAGAAAATGTTTATATTTTTCCAGATGATGATTATTTAACTAAAAAAGCAATAGCAACATCTCCAGAGCTCATGTATATGAGAATGCGTTTTTTAAATAATATAAAAGAAATAAATAAATCTATATTAATATGTCATACTAATAGTCTATTAAAAAAGTTACCTTTAAAGTCTAAACTTGAAGAAAAGAAAATTAATATTTATAAAGATGCAGTTATAGAAAGAGATGACTTTATTAGAAAATTAGATGATATTGGTTATAAGAGAGAAAGTTTAGTTACTAATACTGGAGAATATAGTGTGCGTGGTTTTGTTATAGATATTTTTCCTATATTTGAAGATCATCCAATAAGAATTGAGTTTTTTGATAATTTGATAGAAGATATTAAATATTTTGATGAAAATACTCAACTTAGTATGAATAGCATAGTAAATTTTATTATTAAGCCAGTTCAAGACGAATACGAGGGTAGTAGTTCTACTGTTTTAGATTATATGGTAGATAGTGTATTAGTTTATCAAGATTATAAACAAATAAAGAATGTGGAATACAGTATTATTGAACAGATGAAACATTATGATGATTTTACATCTATGAATAGGTTAAATGATATTAAAAATGACTCAGTTATATATATTGATACTATAGATAATAGTGATAACTATGATTACAATATATATGCTAAGGAAATTATTAATTATAATAATGATAAAACTAAATTTGTAGAAGATATTAACAGTAATAATGCTTTTTTATGTTCTACAGATGAAGAGTTTTTAAGTTCTTTAGGGTTAGAAAAATCTAAAATTTTAAAAGTTAATTTAAGTTCAGGTTTTATATATAAAGAAATTTATTATTTTTCAAAAAATGATTTATGCCCTATAAAATCACAACTTAAATATGATACTGGTTATAAATTAGGTAAGAAGATTAGTTCTATTGATAAACTTGAAGTAGGAGATTATGTTGTCCATAAAACAAATGGTATAGGTGTTTATATGGGTATTACTACAATAGATAAGAATGGAATGGCAAAGGATTATATTTTAATTAAATATAAGGGAGAAGATAAATTATATTTGCCTGTTGATAATATTGATAAGTTATATAAATATTCATCTAAGGATGGTGCAAAACCTGTAATTCATAAATTAAATAGTACAGAGTGGCAGAAAACTAAGATGAAAATTAAGAATAAAATTAAAGATATTAGTAATGAGTTAATTAAAATTTATAAGAATAGAAATATAGCAAGTGTTACACCTTTTTTAGAAGATACTCCAGAACAAGTTATGTTTGAAGAAGAGTTTGTTTATGATGAAACACCAGATCAATTAAAATGTACTAAAGAAATAAAGAAAGATTTGGAAAGTTCAAAACCTATGGATAGACTTTTATGTGGAGATGTTGGTTATGGAAAAACAGAAGTAATGTTTAGAGTGATGTTTAAAGCTGTTATGAATAGCAAACAAGTAATGTATTTGTGTCCAACAACGCTTTTATCATATCAACAATATATGTCTGCAAAATCTAGGTTTAAAAATTTTCCAGTTAATATAGCTGTTTTAAATAGATATACTACTAAAAAAGAAGTTACAGATATTATTGAAAGGTTGAAAAATGGTAGTATTGATATAATTTTTGGAACACATAGACTTTTAAGTGGAGATGTTCAATTTAAAGATTTAGGTTTACTGGTTATAGATGAAGAACATAGATTTGGAGTACTACATAAAGAAAAGATTAAAGAAATTAAGTCTAATGTTCACGTGCTTAGTGTTTCTGCTACACCTATACCTAGAAGCTTACAAATGAGTTTAATAGGAGTAAGAGATTTGTCTCTTATTGAAACTCCACCTAAGAATAAATTTCCAGTTCAAACATATGTTATTAATTATGATCCATATATTATTAGAGAAATTGTTTTAAAAGAGAAAGCAAGAAATGGCCAAGTTTTTATTCTTTATAATAAGGTAGAAGATATGCCTAGTTTGGTTAATGGATTTGAAAAACTATTACCAGAAGTATCTATAAAATATGCTCATGGTAAACTTAATAAAGATGATATGCAAGATATTATGTATGAGTTTAATCAAGGTAATTTTGATGTTTTAGTGAGTACAACAATAATAGAAAATGGTATAGATATACCAAATGCTAATACTATGATAGTAATGAATGCAGATAGGTTTGGTCTTTCTCAGTTATATCAAATAAGAGGACGTGTGGGAAGAGGAGATAATCAAGCATATGCCTATCTTATGTATGATAAGTCTAAAGTTCTTACTGAAACTGCTATTAAAAGATTAGATGCTATTAAAGAATTTACTGAACTTGGTAGTGGGTATAAAATTGCCATGAGGGATTTGAGCATTCGAGGAGCAGGAGATTTACTTGGACGAGAACAAGCAGGATTTATTGATTCTGTTGGAGTAGATATGTATATAGAGCTTATTAATGAAGAGTTAAATGGAGATGTGGAAGAGTTATCAGAAAATCAAATAAAAATTGACGATGTTTCTAATCATATAAGTAATGAGTATTCTGAAGAGGATTCTATAGTAATAGAGATTCATCAAAAAATTTCTCAAATAAATAATAAAGAAGATTTGGATTTATTAATTTCTGAGATAGAAGATAGATTTGGAATAGTAGATGATGATTTATTGATTTATATGTATCAAGAATTAGTTGAAAAAATCATAAATAGAATGAAAATAAAAATTCTTATTAATGATAGACTTAAATTTTCAATAAAGTTGGAAGAGAATGTTTATAAAAATATGAATGTAGAGGAATTATTTATTGAATCTACAAGAATTTCTACAAAGTTTAGTTTTGTCTACCGAGGGAATGCTATACATATAAGTTTTAATAAGCTCAACAATGATAAGCATTATATTTATTACATTTATGATTTAGTTAGTTACATAGAAAAAGTAGGGAATATTTAGTTTATTCTCTACTTTATTTTTAGCTTATTTTTTCTAATATGTAGTAACCGTTAATCATTTTACTATAAATATAATCTACGCTTTTCCAAGTTCCTATTAAATTTTCATCTTTAATAAATTTTAAGTTTGTGTTGTCTTTTATACGTATATCTTCTATAGTATAAATTTTATTGTTTATTTGTTCGAATACTGCGATTTTTCCTATTATATTATCAAATGAATCTGGAATGCTAAGATACATAGTATTGTTTTCAATTTCATATGGGCAAGGATTATTTTTTAGATATATAAATCCTTTAGTCCATTTTATTACCCATTATTCTTTTCCATTGGGCATTAAATACAATTCGTTAATTTTAAAATCATCTTCTATAAACTTTAGTAGTCTAGCTTCATTTAAAGTTCTACTAATTCCTAATAATTTCCATTTTCCTATTACTTTATCATCATTAATAAAAGCTTTCATATTTTCAATTCCCTCCTTTGTTTGTGTGAAGAGTTTTAAAGTATGAATATTTTGGTTAATTTGTTTTTTCATATTTTCTAAATCTTTTATTTTATTTCTTATTATTTCGTCATTAAAATTAAATGTTTTAATATCTTTCAGAGATAGGTCTATTTCTTTTAAAATTAGTATTTTAGTCATCGTTTTAATATTTTCTTCATCGTAATATCTGTAACCAGTGTAAATATCAATATGTGCTGGTTTTAAATGTTTTTCTCATCATATAATCTTAATGTTTTTATTGAAACATCAAATAATTTAGCAAATTCTCCAATTTTTATCATGGTTTTTCCTTTCACGATTTAAGTATATAACTAACCTTAAGGGAAGAGTCAATATTAAAAAAACATTAATTTATCTTTAATGCTTTTGTTTGTTATAATTTTCTTTGCATTTTTGTATTAAAGCGATTGCTTTTTCTTGTTTATGAAAGTCTTTTATTTCAACTTTTATACCTTGTAATGTTTTGTAGTTTTGAAAAAAGTCTTTTATTTCAGCTTTTTGATGGTCTGTTAGATCTTCTAAATTTTTTATATTTTCAAATCTTGGATCTTTGTCTACAACGGCAATTACTTTTTCATCATGTTCTCCATTATCTATTACAGTTAAGTATCCTAAAACTCTAGCTGCTACGACACATCCTGGAAATGTTGGATATGAACTTATAACTATTATATCTAGTGGGTCTCCATCTTCTGATAATGTATCTTCTATAAAACCGTATTCTCCAGGATAAGTAAGCGCGCTATAAAGGACTCTATCTAATGTGATTCTTCCACTTTCTTTATTAACTTCATATTTGTTTTTAGTTCCCATTGGTATTTCAATAATACATTCTACAACTTTGTTCATTTTTCTCACCTATTATCAGTATAGATTATAGGATGTTAAAAGTCAAATAGTATAATTTTTAAAATAAAGTTTAAAATAATGTTTAGAGGTGTGTATGAAAAATACAGGAGTTATAAGAAAAATAGATAATCTTGGTAGAATAGTAGTACCAAAGGAAATAAGAAAAAACTTGAATATTCATAATGGAGATGACGTTCAAATTTTTATTGAGGAAGATAAAATTGTTTTAAAGAAATATCAAAAAATGTTTTCTATTAAGGAAAGTGTTCAGATGTATTTGGATGTTGTTAGTAAATTTGTAAAAGGAGATATTTATGTTACTGATAAAGAAAAAGTTATTGCATCATCTAATAAAAAATATTTAAATGATGTAATAGATTCTAAAGTTATATCATTAATTAATGATAGGAGACAGGATATTGGTCATACATTAACAATAGGAAACAACAAACTAGATTTATTTTATTCTGTTAGTCCTATAATTGTAGATGCAGATGCGATCGGGTCAATTATTCTTATGAATTCTAGTGATATTCAGGAGTTAGATAAAGTAGTTATTTCAATTTTAAATTCAATTTTAAACTCAATGTTATATTAGCTAATAAGATGTAGTATGAATACTTAACCATTATTTTTGTAAAGAGAATAATAGTTACTTGCTTACAAGTCGCAATTTTAAAGTTGTATTTTTACATAATACTTGAAAAATTTATATAAACATGATATATTAGTGAGCGTAAAAAGAGTTTCTATGATTATATATTGTTAATCATGGCGAAAGGAGAATATTAAAATGAGAAAAGGAATTCATCCAGAACTTAAAGAATGTAAGGTTAAATGTGCCTGCGGTAATGAATTTACTGTAAAAAGTACAAAAAGTGAAATTCAATTAGAGTCTTGTAATAAATGTCATTCTTTCTATACAGGTAAGCATATGACAGCAAGAACTGGTAATGTTCAGAAATTTAAAGAGAAATATGGTATTGAATAGTCAAGTTAATGACTATTTTTTCTTTTTCTTGTTTTTAGACTTTATTTTTTTTGTGAAATATCTTATATTATTATTAGGTGAAGAAAATGATAATAGGAATAGCATCTGACCATAGAGGTTATAAGTTAAAAGAAAAATTAAAAAAGTATTTTAATAAAAAGAATATAGAATTTGTAGATTTTGGCACTGATTCTAATGTTAGTGTTGATTATAATGATTATGCAAGTTTAGTTTGTGAAGCAGTTATAAAAGGAGAAGTAACATATGGAATTTTAATATGTTATACTGGCATTGGAATGTCTATAATGGCTAATAAGTTTAAAGGTATAAGGTGTGCTAAAATAGATAATGCAATGGAAGCAAGGCTTGCTAAGGAACATAATAATGCTAATGTTCTAAGTTTTTCTTCATTTGTTTTATATTTAGAAGCGAAGGATATGATAGATTCATTTCTAAATGCAAGCTTTTTAGAGGGAAATCATTTAAGACGTGTAAATAAAATTATTGATAGAGAAAATGCTATTCCTTTAAAGAATAAAGAAAATATTAAGAAACATCATTCAGAAAAAAAGAAAAATGAAGATAATAAGTAATAATTTCTGATAGTTTTGAATATATTATTATATGAAAAAATATATGATAATAATTCCAATACTATTAGTTTTTTATTTTGTAACATTAGATTATAAAAATAATCGTTTAGAAACAGAAAAAAAAGATATTGCAGTAAATTTTGATAACATAAAAGAAGAAGAAACAAATCAAGGTAATAATAGTTATAATGATAGTGTGATGGTTTCATATAATGGTGAAAATATAAATATGCCTATTGATGATTATGTTTTAGGGGTTGTGGCATGTGAGGTTCCAGCTTCTTTTAATATTGAGGCTTTAAAGGCAATGAGTGTTGTTGCTAGAACTTTTTATTTATATAAGAATAGTAAAATTGATGAGTATATAGCTAGTAATAATGATCAATGTTTTAATAATGAAGATGTTTTAAGAAATAAATGGGATAGTAATTATGATAAGTATTATAATTTAATTAAGGATGCAGTAGACGCAACTCAAGGGGAGTTTATTACTTATGATAATGATATTGCTCAGACATTTTATTTTAGTATGTCAAATGGTAAAACAGAAAATTTAGAAAATGTTTTTAGTGAAACAAGACCTTACTTAGTAAGTGTAGATTCTTCTTGGGATAAAAATCTTTCTTCATATGAGCAAACTGTAAATTTTAGTTTGGTTGAATTTTTGAATAAACTTGGTTTAGAAAAAAGTGATACAGTTATAGTAGATATTGTTTCTAAAACTAATAGTGGTAGAGTTCAGTATGTTGAAGTAAATGGAGTTCAATTTAAAGGAACAGAATTTAGAAAAATGTTAGGTCTCAGAAGTACAGATTTTGATATTTATCTGAGTAATGATATTTCAATTACAACTAGAGGGTATGGTCATGGAGTAGGTATGAGTCAGTATGGCGCTAATGAAATGGCAAAACTTGGTTATACTTATAAAGACATTATTAAATATTATTATAGAGGTGTTGATATTTCAAAAATATAGTATAAATTATATTTTATTGTTCACTATATAAGTAGGAGAGTGAGCAATGAAAAATTTGAATGTAAAGAAAATGGTTATACCTGGTGTATATTTAGGTGCTGTTATTGCAGTAATAGCATGTGTTCTATTAACAATACTTAGTATAAATAAATATTTTACTGAACAAAAAGATTTTAATTATTCTGTAGATGGTTTAATTGATGATGATGTGAAACCTGTTCAAGGAGAAGAAAATAAAACTTCAACTCAAACTACTCCAAATGAAGAAAAAACAATTATTAGACCTTATAAGGCAGAAGGTGTTACAGTTGGTAGATATTTTTATGATTTTGAAGGGGAAGCTAGTAATCAAGAAAATGCTATAGTTTATTATGAGAATACTTATATGCAAAATTCTGGTGTTGATTATAAAAGTGAAACAGTTTTTGATGTTGTAAGTGTTTTAGATGGTAAAGTACTTAGTGTTGAGACTGATGAAGTTTTAGGAAATATTGTTAAGATTGAACATGATAAGGAAATAGTTACAGTTTATCAAGGAATAGATAAAGTAACTTTGAAAGTAGGAGATACTGTTTCACAAGGACAAGTAATAGGAACAAGTGGAACATCAACTATCAATTCTAATTATACAACTTCGCTACATTTTGAGGTGTATTATAAAGGAACACTTATGGATCCAGAAAATTTATACACTCGTAATCTAAAAGATTTATAATTTATTTAAAAAACTTGCTATTAATTTAGTAAGTTTTAATTTTTTTCAAAAAATGGACCTATTGTTCCCTGTTAAATTTTTGATATACATGTTATGATGTTAAAAAAGGTTATAATAGGAGTTGGGATTGTGATAAATTTTGTTGTTGTAGAAGATAATGCAAATCATAGAAAAAGAACGAAGGACATTATAGTAAATTATATGATGAAAAATAAGATTGAGTTCGATATTCTTTTCTTTGAAACTGATACACCAACACTCGATGAACTTATGGAACACCATGATACAAATTATATTTATATTTTAGATTTTGAATTACCGAATACTACTGCTATTGATATAGCGAGAAAAATTAGAAAGTTTGATTGGATAAGTCCTATTATTATTTTTACTGTTAATGGTGGAATGGCTATGGAAACTTTTAAACAAAGATTACAGGTCTTAGATTTTGTCAGTAAACAATTTGAAGCTGAAAAGAATTTACATGAACTTTTTGATATTTGTTTAGAACAACTGAAGTTAAAGCAAAGTTTTAAATATAAGATAGGTAAAATTGATTATAGTATAGACTTAGATAAAATACTTTATATTTATAAGGATACTGTTGAGAGAAAAAGTGTTATTGTTACAGATATTCAAGAATATAAAGTTCCACTCAATTTAATTAAGATAAAAGATTTACTTCCTAAATACTTTGTTTTCACTCATAAAGCATGTATTGTTAACTCTAATAGAGCTCAGGCATACGTTTGGAATGAAAACAAAGTTGTTTTTGATAATGGTAAAGAAGCACCTTTTCTTTCAAAGACTCATAAGAAGGAGTTGAGCAGTAGTGAAGTTCGCTAGTTTTCTGTTTTCTTATATATCTATTATGATTAATATGTATGCTTTTATTAATGTTTATGGAAAAACAACTACTAAAAAAGTAAGGATTAATTCTAGTAATATAATGGTATTCTTTATTTTATCAACTATAGCATTCTTAATTAATTATTCTTCTTTATCATTTCTTAAACTATTTTTGCCAATTATAGTTGTTTTAAATGCATATTTATATTTTTATAGAGAAAGTATAAAGGTTACATCATTCAAATTATTTATAATTTATGCAATTATCTATGTTTGTGATTTCTTAATTTCTTCAGTATTTTTATTCTTTCCTTTTACTTCTTTTATGGATTTAGGTCGTATAACTGTTATAAAGGGATTGTGTACAATTTTAGTATCTCTTTTGTTATTATTAATTTTTAGTTTTGATTTGGTAAATAACTTTTTTAATAACCTTGTAGAATATGTTTTTAGAAAATTAAACATTTTTTATTTGATAATTCCATTATTTACTTTATTAGTATTTATAGTTTTAATATATTTTTATGCTAATATTTTAGATTTATGGGTGTTTTTAGGTGCAGTTTTGCTTCTTTCATTTTTCTTGTTATTATGTTTTATAATGATTTCTCAATATTTTAAAAATAAGCATAGTGAAGAAGAACAAAAATCTTTATTAGAACTTATGAATGAGTATGAACGCATCTTAGAAAATGATAGGATTAATAGACATGAGATGCTTAATAATTTAGTTACTCTTAAAACATTTAAGGATAAAGCAAGTAGTGAGTATGAGCAAATACTTGATGATATTATAAAGAGTTATCAAATTAAAAAATCTGAATTTTATTCAAAATTATATAAACTTCCTTCTGGTATTAAAGGTATAATTTACTATAAAATTGCAAATATTAGAGATAAAGATATTAATGTTGAGTTACTAATTTCAGAAGATGTTAAAAGAAAATTTGAAACTTTATCATCTAGGTTATATTTTAGAGTTTGTAAGATTTTAGGAATTATTATTGATAATGCTTTTGAGGCAGCTATAGAATCTAAAGAAAAAACAGTACTTATAGATATATATTTAGAAGATTTGAATATAATATTTTATGTCGAGAATAGTTTTTTAAGTAATATTGATATAGATAAGATTACAGATAAAGGACAATCAAGTAAAGGTCGGAATCGTGGATATGGTTTATTTATAGCAAATAAGTTAATAAAAGAAAAAGATGATATAGTTTTAGAGCAACATATAGATAAAAATAATTTTATATCTATTTTAACAATAAAAAACCCTTAGCGATTACTAAAGGTTTCTAAAGGTAGTAAATAAATATTCTTATTTTAAAAGACTTTCTGGCATTTCTTCTTCGTCAAAGTAGCTGAATATGCAAGCGCTTGATGAAGATTTTGCGAAAAGATTACCTAAAAATCCAGTTAAGTTAGCTAAAAATCTCATTTTAAATCTCCTTTCTTATTCTTTTTTAGTACTTTGTTTGGGTTTGTAATTTACATAATTTTTGTATTTTACTCCAAACATTTTGTACGTTATAGGCAAGATAACAAAAGTTTCTAGTATAAGTGCAAATAATATGCAGTTACTGAAAGTGTTATCTTTTATTAAGAAGAACATTACAATATACCATAATCCTAGTAATACGCTGATTATCTTATATGTAATTCTTCTTTTTTTGTTTATCAATGGTCTCTTCTCGGTGTCTGCAGGGGCGTAGAAGCCTAATAGTGTTACACTCATCAAACCCAATGCAACTTTAGCTCTATAGTCTATTATTATGTTTTCACACAGATATGGTAGGAGTAGGAACGTTATTAACGAAGATATCCAACAATGCCAACTTTTTTTGGCATGTACTCCAAAGCCAGTAAGTCTTAATATACTATACAGGACCATTAATGTTAGAAGTGATTTTAGTGTTCCTAAAAAGTATGATATTGAAAATATTACTATAGTTTTGGTGACTGTTGAATACAAACCTGCTAGCCCATATTTGATTTCAGCTAGTTTTTCTTTTGTATAGTTACAGTTGTTTTCAATATTACTAATCGCGGAATTAATTATAAGATCTTTCATTTTACCACTTCCGCAACCATTATAATTTTTTATTTAGGAAATTTATTAAAATTTGCTTATTTGGCGCTCTTTTTAGTTTCAAATGTAAAAATTCACTTCAAAAATCTTTGTAAAAGTCAATTAAAGCAAAAAATTACACATTTCGTGCATAAAACTATAAAAATGTTAGTATTTTTTAGTATTATTAGTCTGTAAGTAAGAAATATGTCGGAATTTGTCCTACGATATTGATTGCTTGAAACACGCGCATGTTTTAATATAGAGGTATGGAAGAGAGGTGTTATGTGTGACTAGAAAAGGCAGAGTTAAGTGGTTCAATAACGAAAAGGGTTATGGATTCATAGAAATTGGTGCCGGTATTGGAGAAGATGTGTTTGTGCATTATTCAGCAATCGAGCAAACTGGTTATAAATCTTTAAATGAAGGTGATGTAGTCGAGTTTACTTTAATTAGAACTGCAAAAGGTAACCAAGCGATAAATGTCAAAGAAGTGAAATTAACTGCTGTTTAGTAGTTTTTTTCTTTTTATTATGTTATATTATTAATAGAAAGAGGTGAATACGATGAAATATTCTATCAGAGGAGAAAAGTTAGATGTAACAGATTCTATCAGAGAGTATGTTATGGATAAGCTAAATAAGATGGAAAAATATTTTGATAATCCAGAAACTGTAAGTGTTAAAATTTTATTTAGTGTAAGGGGTAGAGAACAAAAAGTTGAGGTAACAATTAACTCTAAAGGATATGATTTAAGAGCAGAAGTTTCTCACAGTGATATGTATGCTGCTATAGATTTAGTTATTGATAAGTTAGAAACTCAAATGAGAAAACATAAATCTAAAATGATGAGTCGTGAGAGAGCTCAAGTTGTTTTTGAAGATGAAATTTATGATGAAGAAATTCAAGATGTTATAAAAAGAAAGAAAGTATATTTAAAACCAATGGATGAAGAAGAAGCTATAATTCAGATGGAGATGTTAGGTCATACTTTTTACGTATTTAAAGATATAAAAACTGAGTCAGTTAATGTTTTATATAAAAGATATGATGATACTTATGGAGTTATTGAAACTAATTAAATTATTTGGCAAATCTTATGATTTGTCTTTTAAATTGAAAAAAGTTCTTTATTACAACGATTTTCATTTAAAAATTGTTGTAAATTTGATAGAATTGTTATAGGAGATGAAATTATGGGAATACTTACAAGATTATTTAATCATGAATATAAAGAATTAAAAAGGTTTGAAATTCTTGCAGATCAAGTTTTAGAATTAGACAGTCAAATGCAAAGTTTGAGTGATATGGAACTTAAAGCTAAAACTGAAGAATTTAAGACTAAATTAGATGAAGGAAAAACTTTAGATGATATTTTAGTAGAAGCTTTTGCAGTTGTAAGAGAGGCAGCTTACCGTGTTCTTGGTGAAAAGCCTTATAAGGTTCAAATTATAGGTGGTATTTGTATTCATTATGGAAATATTGCCGAGATGAAAACTGGTGAAGGAAAGACTTTAACAAGTACTTTACCAGCATATTTGAATGCTCTTAGTGGAAAAGGAGTTCATATTATTACAGTAAATGAATACTTAAGTATTCGTGATGCTGAATGGATGGGTAGAGTTTACGATTTTTTAGGAATTAGTGTAGGCGTTAATATGAAAGATTCTTCTAAGGAAGAAAAGAGAGAAGCATATAATAAAGATATTACTTATACAACTAATAATGAGCTTGGGTTTGATTATTTAAGAGATAATATGGTAGTAAGAAAAGAAAATAGAGTTCAACGTGGTCTTAATTTTGCTATTATTGATGAGGTGGACTCAATTTTAATAGATGAAGCTAGAACTCCTCTTATTATTAGTGGTGGAGTAAGTAAGAGTGCTGATTTATATAAAACAGCTGATAAAACAGCTAAAACTTTAAAAGTTGAAGATTATGTTATTGATGAGAAAACTAGAAGTGTTACTTTAACAGAGGAAGGTATAAAGAAATGTGAAGAATTATTAAAATTAGATAATCTTTATGATATTAAAAATGCAGCTATGGTTCATAATTTAGATAAAGCATTGGTTGCTAATTATGCTTTTAAAAAGGATATTGATTATGTAGTCGATACAGATAAAGTTGTAATTGTTGATAGTTTTACTGGTAGACTTATGCATGGTAGACAATATAGTGATGGTCTTCATCAAGCTTTAGAAGCTAAAGAGGGAGTTCATATTAATGAAGAAACTAAGGTTTTAGCGACAATTACTTTTCAGAATTTATTTAGAATGTATAATAAATTATCTGGTATGACAGGAACAGCAAAGACAGAAGAGGAAGAATTTAGAAATATTTATAATATGTATGTAATAGAGATTCCAACTAATAAACCTGTTGTTAGAGAAGATTTAGAAGATTTAATATATATAAATATGAGAGGAAAATATAATGCTATTGCTAAAACTATAGAAACAGTTCATAAAACAGGACAGCCAATTTTAGTTGGTACTGCTTCAATTGAAAGTTCAGAAGTTTTGAGCGATTTGCTTACTAAAAAAGGTATAAAACATGAATTATTAAATGCTAAAAATCATGAAAGAGAAGCACATATTATAGAAAATGCAGGTCAAAAAAATGCTGTTACTATTGCTACTAATATGGCAGGTCGTGGAACAGATATTAAGTTAGGAGAAGGTGTCGCTGAGCTTGGTGGTCTTGCTGTTATAGGTACTGAAAGACATGAGAGTAGACGTATTGATAATCAGTTAAGAGGACGTTCTGGTCGTCAAGGAGATCCTGGTGTTACAAGATTTTATATTTCAATGGAAGATGATTTAATGCTGAAGTTTGGAAGTGAAAAAATTAAAGCTGTTATGTCAACTTTAGGATTTACTGAAGATACTCCTATTCAACATAAGTTAATGAGTAAAAATATTGAAAGTAGTCAAAAAAGAGTTGAAGGTTTTAACTATGACAGACGTAAAGCGTTACTTGATTATGATAATGTTATTAGTAAACAAAGAGAAATAGTATATGAAAGGCGTAATGAGATTTTAGATAAAGATAGTATTAGAGATAGAATTTTGGGTATATTCAAAGATTTTGTTATTGATGAAGTAAATGCTCATTTTCCTCCAGAAGATACTTTAACTCATAATGATATAGTAAATATGTGTGAGTATTTTAATGCTAATTTGTTAAAAAATGAAAAGTTAGTCGAGAAAGATTTAGAGAGTAAAGAGATAAGCAAGGTTCAAGATTTTATTTATGATTTAGTAGTTAGAGATTATAATGAAAAATTGGAGGAAGTTCCAGAAGACATTCAAGATGATTTTGAAAAAGCTATAACTTTAAGAATTTTAGATAAAAATTGGATGGAGCAATTAGATAATATGGAACATTTGAAGGAAGGAATAGGATTAAGAGGATATGCTCAGACTAATCCGCTTCAAGCATATGCTTTAGAAGGTTTTGAGATGTTTGATTCTATGCTTAGAGATACTAATAAAGAGATTACGACTTATTTATTGAAGGCAGAGGTTAGGCAAAATCTTGAAAGAGTTGAGAATAAGAATGTTAAAACAAATGATAGTAAAGAGTCTAGTAAGAAAACTCCAAAGAAAGCACAGTTAAAAACTGGTAGAAATGATCCTTGTCCTTGTGGTAGCGGGAAAAAGTATAAGCAATGTTGCGGGAAATGATTGTAAAATAAAACTTTAAATAGAATTTACAAAAATGTATTGTGGTAGCGAAATTCAATTTTGTCCACAAAAATAAAAAAATAATAGCTAAAACACCGATAAATAAAGGAGTGTTAACATAGATTACATGTTGACATTCCTTTTTGTTTTAGCAAAAAAGGAAGGAGGTATTGCAATTTAAATTACTGTTGTAGTAAAAATATTGATTACGAATGAAAGGAGAAATGAAAATGGGTAGAATCAATATAAAAAAACGAGGTAAAGTATATCAATATTGCTTTGAGGCTGCCAAAGTAAATGGTAAAAGAAAGCAAATAACAAAGTCTGGTTTTAGAACTAAAAATGAAGCATATGTTGCAGGACAAAAAGCATATGAAGAGTATATGAATGGAGGATGTAAAACAGAAGCTTTTATGTCATATGGAGATTATCTAGATTATTGGATAGAAAATTATTGCAAAATAGCTTTTAGACATCGAACAGTGGAGGAGTATTCTGTTATAGCAAATAAATATTTAAAACGCGATTTAGGGCATTATAGATTGAATACGATTACGAGTTATCAATTAAACAGTTATTTAATAAACATATGCAATAGGTATAATTATTCTTATGGATATTTTAGAAATTTTGTAAAAGTAATAAAATGTTCATTTAGAATTGCAACTGATGTTTATGGTTTTATTAAATATAATCCCTCTCTTACTATAGAGTTACCTAGAACTATTAATTTAAAAAAAAGACAGTAGGACATGTATATACACAAGCAGAAATAGATCTTATATTAAGTAGATTTAAAAATAAGGATACTTTTACTTGTTTGTTTCTAACAGCATGCTATACAGGAATGAGAACAGGAGAGGTTTGTGCATTAACTTGGGATAATATCGATTTTGAAAAAAGAGTTATTAATGTAAGTCATAATGTATATAGTAAGGTAAAAGATGATAAAGGGCGATGGTTTTTAGGATCTACAAAGACAATAAATAGTATTAGGAGTATTTATATATGTGACACACTATTAATAGCATTAAAGAATTTTAAAAATAAACAGGACAATTTTAAAAAAATATATGGTAGAAATTATCATAATTATCATTTAGAAGAAGTTAAAAATAAGTATGGAAAAATAACCGAATATAGAATTGTTGAAACTACTAGAGAAAGTAAATCAATAAAACAGTTAAATTTAGTATTTACTAAGAATGATGGCACTTATAATGGTACGGATATTACAAGATATCCGTATAAAGTTATTCATGATGAATTAGGTATAAAGAATTGTAGGTTTTATGATTTAAGAGGAAGTTTTGCTACAAAAACTTTACGAAGTGGTGTTGAAATTAGAGATGTTGCTGATATATTAGGTCATAGCAAGATAGAAACAACTGAGAATTATTATATTTCAAGTTCAAACGAAACAATGAAGATTGCTTGTGAACTCTTTGAAAAAAGTACTAAATCGGAAGTAATTAATAAAATATCCGATTATAAATAGCTGGGCTAATTGTTAAATTTAAATATTATTGGTATAATATAATTATAAATTTCTTTCTAATTTTTTGTAAAAATTTTGAAATGGAGGTAATTTTATGGCAAAAGATTTAACAGCTTCTATAATCGATAGGCAAAATATTTTAAACAATGATTTAGCAATTGAAGAGATAAAGAAAAATATAAATGTTCCAGGAATATACATTGACGATAAAATTTATTTTACTGTTGAGTATGTTGCATCTTTTTATGAAGTTGATCCTAGAACAATAAGAAGATGTATAGAGAATAATAATCAAGAGTTTAAGGAAAATGGTTATGAAGTTTTAATTGGGAAAAAATTAAAAGACTTTTTCCAAAGTATTGAGAATTCTGGTAAGGACATTGATGTCCTTACCAAGGAAAAGACTACAAGGTTATCAGTTTTTGATTTTCGTGCTTTTCTAAACGTTGGAATGTTACTATCAGAAAGCGAAAGAGCAAAAGAAGTTAGAAAAATGATACTAGATATTGTCATAGATTTAATTAATAAAAAAACAGGCGGTGGTACAAAGTATATAAACCAACGCGATGAAGATTACTTAGAGTCATGGTATTGCGAGGAAAACTACAGAAGATTATTTACTGATGCGTTAAGAGACTTTGTAGTAGATGGAAAATATAAATATGCAAGATATACTGATAAGATATATGAAAGTATTTTTAGAGAAAATACTAAGGAATATAAAGCTATATTAAATTTAAATTCAAAGGATAAAGTAAGAGAAACTTTTTATGCTGAGGTTTTAGACTTAATATCATCATATGAGGGCGGTTTTTCTGAAATATTAAAGGATGAATATAACAAAAAAGGATCCAAGCTTGAATATTATGAAGTCGACAAGTTATTTGAAAAATTTTCATCTCAAAAATTATACGAACCATTAAAAAATAAGGCGAGAAATAAAATGGCGAGTCGCGATTTAGCTTTTAGAGATGCTCTCCATTTAAGATTAACTGAATATATAAGTCCTTTAGATCAAACAGAATTTGAAAAATTTTTGGGTTTAAAAAGTCAAGAATTATTAGACCGCATGAAAGAGTCTGAAGAAGTTTTTAAGAGGTTGAAAGAACGTGAATAGGAAGATAATATATATCCCTGACAATTTAGTTGAAGAAATACATTCTAATACAATTGATGTCAGTGGTGGAGGAGATAAAGGAATTATTGATCTTGGAAGATTAAAATCAGTTTTGTGTCATATTCAAAATGATGATTATTATCCAAATTTTGCAGATAAACTCACACATTTATTCTTTTGTGTATGCAAATTTCATGCATTTGTAGATGGAAATAAGAGATTAGCGATTACATTATCTGCTCAGTTTTTAATATTAAATGGATATGGATTGTTAGTAGGTAAGTTTATAACTGAAATGGAAAACATTAGTTACCATGTTGCAGCTAATAACATTAATAAAGACTTATTGCATGATTTATTAAGTGCTTTCATTGAAGGAGAATATGAATCAGAAGAAATAAAGTTAAAGATTTATGAAGCAATATCAGCGGATATCTGTGAAACAAATTCATCTAATAATTTAGTTGAAGTATAGAATAATGATGATATAATTGTAGTAGTAAACGAATGTTGAAAAATTCCTCATTTTTTCCTCATTTAATAAATATTGATAATACTAATAGTACTGATAATACTATAAATATGGATGTTACCATGACTCATATTTAAAAGAATATCAATAGTACTATAAATATCATAAATAAGGATAATATGAGATTGCACTGAGCTTGTGGCTCAGGTAAGAAATATAAGCAATGCTGTGGTAAATAGTCTTAAAACCCTTTATTTATAAGGGTTTGAGAAAAATCAAAAATTAAAAAAAGACTATAAATCACATAAAAATTATAGAAAATACCTCATTTTTTCCTCGTTTTAAAAAAATGAGGATAAGAACCTCAAAAATCCCTTTAAAATCAAGGGTTTATGAATGAGGACAAAAATGAGGTATAAATTTATAGATGTCAACATTTCCTAATTGTTGGCATTTTTTATCGTTATAAATAACTTTGTAAGAGATGTTGAAGTTATGGTAAAAGTACAAATTAAAAAAAGAGGGAAGTATTATCAATATACGTTTGAAATAGCTCCCCAAGACGGAAAAAGAAAGTGGATAACAAAGTCTGGTTTTAAAACAAAACCAGAAGCAGAGCGGGAAGGATTAAAAGCACTTAATGAGTATTTAGAAACAGGTCATAGTTTTAAACCATCAGAAATTTCATATAGTGATTATTTAGATTATTGGATGGAGGAATATTGTTATATAAATTTAAAGCACCATACTATTGAGACATATAAGTATATAATAAAAAATCATTTAAAACCTAGATTAGGGTTTTATAGAATATCACAAATAACAACAGCAACAATACAAGAAGCAATAAATGATATATATGTCGAAAGGGGTTTTGCAAAAAGTTATATGAAGAGTATACTTAAAGTTATAAAATCTTCTTTTGATTATGCGGCAGAAATAGTAAAATTTATAAAATATGATCCTTCTATAAAAGTTAAAGTTCCAAAATATGATGAACCTGAAGGAGATCCAGTACATATTTTTACTAAGGAAGAAATAGACTTAATATTTAATAGTGTTAAGAATAATCATTGAGTTTATTATGCGTTTTTAACTGCATATCATACAGGACTTCGTATATCTGAAGTGTTTGGACTAACTTGGGAAGATATAGATTTAGAAAATAAAAAGATTCATGTTAGAAGAAATATTGTTAAAAAAAATCAAGCAGGTGGAACTAAAATCTTTTTTTGCACCACCAATTTATTATAATGAGTTAATGAAAAAAGTACCAAAAGGAAAACTTATAACAGTTAGTCAAATGAGAGAGTATTTAGCAAAAGAAAATAATGCAGATTTTACTGATCCTATGACAGCGGGAATATTTGTAAATATAGTTGCTTGGGCTAGTTATCAAAGAAACAAAGATATTACTCCATATTGGAGAACATTAAAATCTGATGGGGAACTAAATGTAAAATACCCAGAAGCAATAGAATTACAAAAAAGATTACTTGAAGAAGAAGGACATACAATTATTTCAAAAGGAATAAAAAACATAAAATACTATGTTAAAGATTATGAAAATAGTTTGATAGAACTATAATTCAAATTACAATTTGAAAGTGAGATGAGAATATGAATAATGAAATTAAAAAAGTTATTGAAAAATTTAAGGAAGTAAGAGATATATTGAAAAAGTTTGATAACAGAGATGAGGCAATAGAATATCTAGTTAATGAAACAAAGTTATCCAAAGAAGAATGTTCTACTGCTTATGATATTATTATAAAAATTGAAGACTAAATTACAATTTTTAAGGAGAAAGAAATATGGATATATCAATTAGAAACTGGAAAATAGAAGATGCAGAACAATTAAAAAATGCAATAAACAATGAAAAAATTTTAGATAATTTACGAGATGGAATACCATATCCATATACGATAGAAAATGCACAAGAATTTATTACACAAATTTTAAATGCTCCTAAAGATAGTCAATATTCTTGGGCAATATTAGTAGATAATAAAGTGATTGGAAGTGTTGGTGTATTTAGAAAAGATAATATTCATTATCAAACAGCAGAGATTGGCTATTATATAGCAGAAGAATATTGGGGAAATGGTATTATGACAAAAGTTATAAAAGAAGTATGTAATTATATATTTAATAAAACAGATATAATTAGAATATTTGCAGAGCCATTTGCTTACAATGTACTATCTTGTAAAGTGCTAGAAAAAGCAGGTTTTGAATTAGAAGGAATATTAAGAAACAATGCAATTAAAAATAATAAAATACTAGATATGAAAATGTATTCCATTATTAAAAGGTAAACACAAAATTACAATTTATAGGGGAGATTATTTTTATAATTTCTCTTTTTATTATTGACAAAACTAATTTGATTAATTAAAATTATAGTATAATTAGCTATGGAGGATAATATGTCAAAAAATAACATTAGTGATGAACTTATTATTGAAACTTCTGCTTGTATAGCAAATAAAGTTGGACTAGATAATTTGTCACTTAAAATCATTGCTGAAGAATTAAATATTAAATCGCCATCTTTGTATAATCATATAACAAGTCTTGATGAAATAAAATCTCGACTTATGGTTTATGGTTGGAAACAAATGGAAGAAAAAATGCTTGATTCTGCTGTTGGGGTATCTGGATACGTGGCTTTAAAGAATATGTGCTATGCTTTTTATGATTATGCTACTAATAATAAAGGTGTTTTTACTGCTATGCTTTGGTATAACAAATATGAAAATGCCCAAAAAGAAAACGCTACTACAAGACTATTTAATATGTTATTTAAAGTAATGAAGTCTTTAGACATTAGTGAAGATAATATAAATCATATTATAAGAACATTAAGAGGTTTTTTAGAAGGATTTTCTTTACTCGTAAATAATAATGCTTTTGGAAATCCTGTATCTATCAAAGAAAGTTTTGATTTATCTCTCGAAATAATTATGAATGGCATAAAGTCATTAGAAGGAGTGAAATAAAATGAATGAATATGTAAATTTAACATTAGAAAATATTGATGATGAGCATATATGTTGTGCAATTGGAGATAAAAAACACCAAATAGGTGTTAATAGTAAAAAAGAATGGATTAAAAGTAAATTAGAAGATGGTCATGTATTTAGAAAATTAAATGCTAGAGGTAAAGTATTTATTGAATACGAGCCAATAGAAAATGCTTGGGTGCCAATAAGTGGTAAGAATTATGAATATATTTATTGTTTATGGGTAGCAGGAAGTTTTAAAGGGAATGGCATTGCTAAAGAACTACTCGAATATGCAATAAATGACTCTAAAGAAAAAGGTATGAGTGGTATATGTACTTTAACTTCTAAAAAGAAAAAACCTTTTATTGGAGAAAAACAATTTTATCTTCACTATGGATTTGAAGTCGTTGATGAAATAGGCGATTATGAATTATTAGCACTTCAATTTGAAATAAGCGAAACACCTAAATTTAATGATAATGCACGAGGTATGAAAATAGATAATGAGGATTTTACAATTTATTATAGTAACGAGTGTCCTTATGTAGAGTATGAGGTAAAAGAGTTATCAGAATATGCAAAAGAGAATAATATTAAGATTAACTTCATCAAAATTGATTCTTTGGAAAAAGCAAAAAATGCGCCTTCTATATTTAATAATTGGGCGAATTTTTATAAAGGTAAGTTTATATCAAATACTATATTAAATTCTAATTCATTTGAAAAGTTGATTAGCAAGTAATATGGAATTTATAAAAGCGAAGACAATACTTGCAAAAGTAAAATATGGCAATGAGTGGTATGACATTGATTACAATATGAATTTATATAGAGGTTGTTCTCATAGGTGTATTTACTGTGATTCACGAAGTAATTGCTACCATATTGACAATTTTGATATAGTTAGAGGAAAAGAAAATGCTTTATCTATTTTAGAACAAGAACTATCTAAAAAAAGAGAAAAAGGTATTGTTGGAATTGGATCAATGTCTGACACTTATAATCCATTAGAGAAAGAATATGAACAAACAAGAGGAGCATTGAAACTTATATCAAAATATGGATTTGGTGTTTCTATTGATACGAAAAGTGACTTAATTTTAAGAGATGTTGATTTGTTAAAAGAAATAAATGAAAAGAATAATGTTATCGTTAAATTTACTATCACAACACCTAATGACGAATTATCAAAAATAATCGAGCCAAATGTATGTGTATCTTCTAAAAGATTTCAAGTTATTAAACAATTAAGCGCCAATGGTATCTTCGTAGGTATTATGATGAATCCTGTTTTACCATTTATAACAAATAATGAAGAAGATATAAAAGAGTTAGTTAGACTTGCATATAAAAATGGTGCTAAATTTATTCATACCTTTATGGGAATGACTTTAAGAGAAAATCAAAGAGATTATTATTTTAACAAACTAGATCAAGACTTCAATGATTTAAAAGAAAAATATATTAAATATTATGGTAACAGATATAATTGTATAGTACCGAATTATAAAAGATTATATAAGGTGTTTACTGATGAGTGTAATAAATATGGAATATTATATGATATGAAAGACATCATTAAGGCATATAAAAAGGAAATAAAAAGTAACGAGCAAATAACATTGTTTTAGAAAGACAAATTACAATTTGTGGAGTAGATTATTTAAGATTTACTCTTTTTTGCTACAATTAAGAAAAATAATTTACTATAATTTATTACTAATAACTAGATGTCAAAGAATTTTGACAGACAAAAATATTTCTTTCATATAAAATGTAATTGGAGGTGCAAAATGAATGTTGGAGCAAGAATTAAAAAATACAGAGAAAAACAAAATATTTCACAAGATGAATTAGCATTGAAAGTTTTTGTTTCAAGACAAACAATATCTAATTGGGAGACAAATAAAAGTTATCCTGATATAAAAAGTTTAACTATATTATCTAACATTTTTCATGTAACTCTAGATGATTTTATAAAAGGAGATATAGAGGAGATGAAAAGGATAGTAAGTAAAGAAAAAATAGAAAAATTTAATATAATGAGTTATATTTTCCTAGTAGAAATGCTAATTGTTATGTTTAGTGCATATCCATTATTTATCTTAGATGGATACATTGGTGTTATTATTTGGGCATTATTTTTTGTAATAACATTTGTAACAGCAATAGTCATTGAGAAATTTAAAAAGAAGAATGATATTCAAACTTATAAAGAGATTATTGCTTTTATGGAAAATAAATCATTATCTTATGAAGAA
>CANSWR010000011.1 GCA_947650795.1 uncultured Bacillota bacterium
AAGTAAACAAAACTAAAAAGATTTAACAGCATTTATTTTAAAATTAACAGCAATATTAAAAATCGATTCTTATACAATTTTGTTATTTTGGAAATCTAAATAATTAGTTAAAAATTTATAAACTAATAGTGAATGTTGCAAATACTGATTTTTATTTGTTTTATTGACAATTCTAACAAAAATGAGCAAAATAAAATACATAAATAAAGTGTGTATATTATAGATTTCTCAATTTTAAAACACTTAGTGTTAATCAAGGTATTAATAGTACTTATCAACAGAGTACTACCAATATGATTTTTAGATAAGATGTAGGCAAAGTTTTTAAGTTTAATTTTAGCAATCCAACAAATTTTTATGATAACACAAGAGTTATTCATATATTATAGTACTTGACACATATTTGAAAGTAGGTAAAATGAAAAAAATAATTTTTAATTCTTTAATTTTATTATTGATTATAATTGTATTAATGTTCATTATTGGAAAAAGAATACAAAATAAAAGTGAAAAAATCCAAAATAAAAATGAAAATCACTATAGAATAATGAGTGAAGATGTTTCAGAATTTAGTGACTTTGATGAAAATAATAAATAAAAGATTTTTGACTCATATAAGAATTATATGTATTTAGTTAGGAAAATAAATTTAGTCTATATTAAAAATGATGGAAGTAAAGTTTCATTTTTAGAAGCATTAGAAAAAATATATAACTTTAAAAGAACTAACAAGTCATATGAATTTATTTTCAGATGAAGAACTATTTTACAAATATGATGGTACAAGTGAGATTTCAAAAGATAAATTTATGTGATGATAAAATAATCGTTGATACATTTGAAAGTGATATTAAATGCTGGTAATAATCAACTTTAAATAATAAAGCAAGTAAGTTAGTGTATAGTTAAGTAACAATAATAAAAAATATGATTTACCTAAAATATCATTTCATGAATTAAGACACACTTTTTTTCTATGTTAAATGTAAATGATATTGACCCTGTTACCCTTCAAACTTATTAGGGCATGCAAATCCAAATTTTTCATTAGAACGCTATAGACATCCACTTGAAAAGAATATACTAGCAAGTATAAATGCGTTTGAAAATATATTAGAGACTTATAAATTTTGCTCTATGGCACAAAAATATGACACAACAAAGAAATGAATTTATAATATAAAATAAAAAATTCCTAATCTTAGATATTTAGGAACTTTGCACAAATTATATAAATGGTGGTTCCTTAGGGATTCGAACCCTAGACCCACCGATTAAGAGTCATAATTGACTCCCTATAAACCCTTAAATTGCCCTAATCTTGTTAGTAACGCGTTAGTAACAGTTATTTTAGTTTTTCCACCTCCTCAATTAATTTTTGAATTGGAATATGAGTATATGTATTATCAGTTAAATCAGAAATGGCATGTCCCATTATTAGTTTTCTACATAAGTCATCCATTCCATGCAATTTTGCGAGAGTAGCAAAGGTATGCCTCGTGTCGTATGGTATATATATTTCTTCTAAATCTAAGTTATTAAGAGATTTATCAAAATTCTTTTTAAAAGCTTTATAAGAAATCCTTTTTCCTTTTGTTAATTCAAATAAATATGTTTCGTTACTCTTGTAATGCTTTTTTATTATTGCTTTTATTTTAGAATGTATAGGAATAATTCTATCTTTTCCTGCTTTAGTCTTTGAACCAGTTTTTAAGTAATTATCTTCTAAGAAAACATTTTCTTTTTTTAAAGTTAAAAGTTCGTTTGTTCTAGCACCTGTATATATATAAACAAGAATGATGTCTATAAAATAATTATTTGAGTTTTTATTAATTGCCTCTAAATCTTTGTCAGAAATATTCTTGTGTAAGTTAGATTCACTCTTTGAACCTATATATACGTCCTTAGCGTAATTTTTCTTGACTCCTAGTTCTATTTCTTCAGCATACTTAAATAAAGTCGTAAAAACGATTTTTATATATGATTTACTTGTATAACTTAAATTACACTCGTCTATTAGGTTTTGAATGTCTTGTTTACGTAAAGTTGCAAAAATCCTACTATGCAAAGATTTTGAATGAACATAAAATGCAGTTTTATAGTTGTTTTTTGAACTTTGGGACTTATTATAAGTAGGAATCCATTTCTCAAATAACTCAAGAACTGTTAGTTTAGAATTATCAACATTATAGGGATTACTTAAATAACTATCTAAAAATTCGATTGCTTGTCTAGGTTTAGCAAAAGTATTAATTACAGTTTGTTTGCCATTTACAGTAACTGCTACAGCATAAGGTTTTCTTCTCTTGCCAGACAGTTTATAAACACTTCCCATTCCATTTGCTCTTTTCACTAAATATCATCTCCTTATTGTATTTAATTTAAAAATTTGATACAATAAAGTCACACAAAAAAGAATTGTCTTTAGTCGGATTAATTTTATTTGTGTACGCTTTATTGCGTTTCCCTTATTGCTCGAACAATAGGGGAGTTTTTTGTTATGAAACTATGTTTCACAAATTGATTTTTACAAAAACTATAATATATAAAAGTCAATAGTTTATTGAATATTTTACAAAAATTTACATACACTTAATATTTGTCAAGACATTTGAACATATTTTTACATAAAAAAGAGTATTTAGTAAGCACTAAATATTAAGTTATTTTATTATTGTAATTTTTTAATATTATAATTGTATATCTTTACTATCAATCAAGTATTATTGCTTCTGGTATTTCTATTTTATTTCCAAAATATTCTTCTAGCTTTTCTATAGGTGTATAATTACATTTCCAACGTTTCTTATTATTAAATTCTTTTAAAAATTTATTAGTATAAAAAAGAAGTGAATCATTATCTATTATATCATCCCATCCTAAACATTCACGTTCAATTACATTATGAAAACTTTCAACATCGCTTTGTGCTGTACAATGTCCTGGTATAATCGTTTTATGTTCTCTATAGTTTTCTTCTATAAATTCTGTTACTATACTTTTCTTCATTACACCTACATATGCACCATGACGTTTTCTATTTGTATTTTCACTTCCATTATCCGTCTGTATATTTATTTCTTTAAGTTTAATACTTGGTATACTTTTAAAGAATTTATGTACTACTTTTTCAAAAAATATTTTACTATTAGTAACACTTTTTTCATAAGCATAACTAACAAAAGCAAATCCTGTAGCAATATCTCTAAATGTAAATTCATACTTTGCTAAATTTTTTTCTTTAAAATAAGGTTTTAAAGAATCAATATCAGTTAAATATTTAACATCTACTTGTACTCTTTCAAATGGTTTAAGATCTTTCTTCCAAGAAATATCTCCTCCATTTGTTTTACTGTCTTTTCTCTTTTTCTTTTTTCCTATTGCTTCTTTAACATACTTATTACAAGTAACATAACTTATTGAATCTTCTAAATTTAACGAACGATATATTTTAGTAGATTTTATTTGACATTTTCTTTTATTTTTACTATTTGCTAATTCTTTTATTTTTGATATTATCTCATTAGAAAGCTTTTTGGGACTATTATGAGGTTTTTTTGATTTATCATATAAACCAGCTCTACCTTTAGCTAAATAACGCCCTCTCCACCTTTTAACGGTATTCCTGGACATTCTATAAAACTTAGCTGTTCTATTAACTCCGTTTTCCATACAATCTTTAACTATTTCTTCTCTAAAATCTACTATATACTCCTTATTATTACTATTTTTCACTACTTCATTATAACTAATAAATTTCATAAATATCTCCTCTTAACAATAAAATTATAACATTCTATATACTCTCTTTAATAATTAATTTACCATCTTTACAAACTACATAAAAATATTCTCCAGTTTCTGATAATATTTTTAATATTTCGCTAGAATTAAGTAATACTTCTAAATTTATGCTTTTTTCTAAAACTTTCATATTTCCACCTCACTTTGATAATGTATTATAACACTACTTATACAATTAGTCCATATAATATTATAGACAAAACGTCCATAATATAAATAGGTGGTGAAATAATGAAAGAAGAAAATCATTATTATGATATTGCAAGACGTAATATTAAAAAATATAGAGAGTTAAAAGGTTTAACTCAACAAGAACTTGCTGATAAAGTAGGTGTCTCTATGAACTACATTGCTAAAATCGAAAGTATAAAAATGAAGAAAAGTTTTACTTTAGAAGTTTTAGGAAGAATAGCAGATGGCTTAAACATTGATATTAGAAAACTTTTTGATGATGTCGACTAACTAATGTTAGTTTTTTCTTTTTCGAAAAAAATGTCGACAGAGTATAACACAGTACTTCTAAATAGAAGTACTATAAAAAGGCACACAGCACAATAAAAAAATTTTAAATTTTTTTATTGCTATTTAGAAGCAATCTGTGTTTCTTTAAAGTCGTGCCTTTTTTCGTTTTTTCTTTTTTTATTAAAATTGTATGAATTAACATAAAAAGCGAAATTGCTATTCTTAAAATCTTTCGTATACACTTATAAAGATTTTAACGCTTTTCATTTTTGTAAGTACATTTTCCTATTATTTTTTACTGAAGTAAATTAAAATTCATAACCAAAATTATTTGTTTAATTAACTTATAGGCAAATAAAATAAACGTTTTATTTTAAAACTATGGAGCTACAAAAGTTTTATATTTGAACCAGGTACCCACAAAGCAGTTCAAGAAGTGGTGCGAAAAGCAGTGTGATCACTACAAAGAAGTTGCGAAAAGTTTACTGAAAGTACAAATAAGAGTATTAAAAAAAATTCGTCCTTGACTTCATGTGAAGAAAAAAAATTGTTCAATGAACGAAAGGAGGAATAACATGTATTACAATGTAGTAAAAATTCTCGGAAGTATATATGGATATCATACAACTGAAGCCTACAATAAAACATATTGTCTATGTATCAGAACTTCTACATCCGAGAATTCAAATCAAAATGATTTTGTTCTTTTAGTAGCCTATACAAATGAGGAAACAAAAGTAAAACTAGCAAAAGAAAAAGAAATATATAAGAGAGAAGCTGAATTCATTGGTTATCTTGATCAAATAGACTATGTTAACGTTTTAATAATTAACAAAATCAAATTTTTAGACGAATGACTTCATTCGTTCTTGAATTAATTAGTATATCACATGGTCAAGGATAAAACATGCGAATTTTTAACAAAGTGACTTTTCTTACAACTGTAGAATCGTGACACTTCTTCCCGCATAAAAAGGGTACTACTTTGTGCCTAATTCAAATACAAAAACTTTTGAAAAAGTAAGTAAAACAAAAACGTTTAAATTACATGCCTATTAGATTAACAAAACAAATAATTTAGTTATTAAGTAATTCATACGTAAATTTAACGAAAATTTTAACAAAAATGCAATTTTAATAGAAAAAAACAAGGGAAGAAACCCTTGATAATTTAAAAATTACTTTTCTATAAAATAATCACATGAAGCTATATTCATATGCTCTACAAAATCATAAACAAGAACTTCTACATGATAACCTTTTACTAAATCTCTAAATATTGTAACTCTATCTCTAAAATACAATCTTGCTACCCATAATAAATTAGTTCTAAACAAAACTTTTTCTTCTTTTATACTTCGTGAATAACTTAAATCATCATATAAATAATAAATAATTTCATATCTTTGCTTAATATAAATCACTTCCTAATTAAAATCTCTTTAACATTTTCTACATAATCTCTTATATCTGCCATATCTAATACACTTAAATTATGACTAAGTCTATATTCATTAATAAATTGCAAATCTTTATCAGTAAGCCTATCACTTCCAATCATAAACAAATTATATAAATATTTACTACTTTGTTCGTCAGTAGTTAAGTCTGGAATTTCAGCAAGCATTACACAAAAATTACTAAATGATACACTTTTATCAATCCAAGCTTTCTTTTTTGTGATTGAAGACTCAATAGGCATATTTTGAAATTGTATTTTATTACAATTATTAAGAAACTCTTTCCACCAAGGTTGTAATTCCCATCTTGAGCGAGTAGTATCTGTTGCACTACGAATTTTAAAACTAATATAATTATTAATAATACTTTTAATATAATCGTTAAATGATTCACAATCTATACGTACATTAATTGAAGATATACAACCATATTTTTCAGAATGATATAAAAAATTAGCAACTACTGAGTGAGCTTTTTCATTCCTAAACCTAGTTTCAAAACGATTCCAATGTTTTATGTTTTCATTAACAAAAACATTACTACATCTACGTTCTTTTAACTTGTCATAAAAAGTAAATTGTATATCAGAACTCCTAGAACCAAACTGTATAGTATGACCAATATTATCTAAACTAATTAGATCATCTTTTTTTATAGATAAACTACTTCTAAACCTTGTAACAACTTCGACTTCTTGAATACAACTAGCTATTCTTTCTAATGTCCAATACTTTCCCTCATAATCATCAAAACTAACATCTACACGTGTATAATGTGGCTTATATGCTTTAATTTTATAAAATAACTCATCATATTGAACATTCAAATCTTCTAACTCTCTACATGCAGTACCACTAAGTAATATATGAACTCCCATTTCTGGACGAGTGTCTGAACCTAGAACTTTAATATTCTTATAGCTATAAACAAACTGATAACCATAAAGTGGTGTAAATTCATTATATAATACTTCAGTTCTAGGAACTCTAAACAAATACCAGAATAAATCATAATAATTATTAATTCTTTTTATATTACTATTTCCCATATAATAATCTTCCTCTTTTTTAGCAATATAATCTTTTAAATCTTCATCAATAAATGTAGTAAAAGGGAATATTGTAACTTGAATCCAATCAAAAAGTAAAAACTCCCGTGGAAACGTACCAGTTGCATTTATTACCCCCCTATTAGTGTGGGGGGCTAAGTGCAAATTAAAATTTGCATCTTGTACCATATTATTATACACCTCTCATATAAAGTGTCGTGTCGCGTGGTACGCGACTACGTCACTTCTTTTCTATATTAAAATTGTTTTTTATATCTTCTAATGATAAAGACAGATTGAAATAAGGATCACTCTCAAAATATGGTTCTACTTCAACTAACTTATTCATATATTTAGTATCATAACTATTAAATACTTTCTTATATCTAAAAAATTTAAACTTACATGAAAAATCATAAACACAATCTTCTTTTTTTACTTTAGTACTTTTACCATAATCATCAAAATTATAATAAACATCATACTTAAATAAACATACACCAATAAAAGGAATCTTAATAAACTTTTTAATTTTATAAAATTCATCACACAGTACTCTAACTTGTTTAACCAAACGACTAGGGTGCTGACACACTACATAAATATCTTTAATACCGAAATGCCTATGAAACTGAAATGTCTTTGAAATCTCTTTAGGAAAATCTTTATAATCTAAACTGTCAATTACACTATGAAATTCATCAAATATATAAATACTATCCGGAATATGCTTTTTAAACACTTTAAAATCATTTATACTTACTTTTCTTGAATATATATTCTTATTTTTTTTATTATTTCTAACTTTATAATTAGTTAACTTAACAGGAAAATTAGTAAAAACATTATTAATTTTAAACTTTCTTTTAAATCTATTTTCTTTCTTATATTTTTTCTTTGCTATATAAGTACAAAATAATGTCTTACCTGTTCCTGGAACTCCTCCAACAAATATTACACTCATTTATTTAACCTCAAAATAATCAATTCTTTTAATATGTTCAAATGTAGTACAATATATATAACCTATAGTATGATATATATCATAAGTTTCAACAATTCTTTCTTCAACAACATAATCATTTACCATAATATTATATTTTCTTATAAATAACTTATATTTTTTAATTTTAGTCATTATTATAACAATCCTTTCATATTAATTTCTATATTCTTTAAATATTCATTAAAAATAATCATCGATAAATTCAAAATATAATTTTTTCCATTTTTTATTATAAAATTTTACTTCATAAGTATATGGTCCAACACACTCTATAGTGTTTATTATATCTGATATAAAATTATCAAAATTATTATAGAAAATAACTTCTCCATTATATAAAAATTTAATAGAAGCTTTATAACTATAACTCATTTACATCAACTCCTATCTTTTATATTACTTTCTAAATTCTTTAAATCTTTATTTAATTTTCTTATAGAAAATAAATCAATAATAGTATCTATTAATAAACGTGCAATATAACAAAAACCAATAATTAATATAAAGAATACAATAAAACCTAAAAACTTAAACACCATTTATTTCACTAACTCCAATCTTTTCTACATAATCAATTTTATAAGTAAAATTACAAGTATCATTTTTACTTATATATTCTCTAGCTAAATCTAAAGTATCAAATAAACCAATAAAGCCAGCAAGCAAACCATACTTATTTTTATATAATAAATACATAAAACACCACCACCTATCTAAATAACATACTTATACCTTTATAAATAAACTTTAATAATATATAACAACAGAAACCTAAAAAACCTAAAAATAATATATTAAACAATAATGTAACCACTAATTTTTCAAAATCCGTAAATGTACTTAAATCAAATAATTCCAATACTTTGAATTCTTGTATATCTTCAAAAGTATAAAATAAATAAAAATCTTTTACTGGAGGAATTACCAAACTTTTATCAATCTCTTTAAATGAATAAGTTACCTCAAAAGGTGTTAAACTAAAATATTTTTCCATCTCTGGCAAAATCCAATCAGTAATACTAAAGCTAAAATTAGAAACAAAATTTTCAATAACATATTGATAAGTACCGTCTTCTAAATAAGCAATCATTTGATTATCACTAGCATAATTTAAATGTGGGACTATTAAAGAATAATGATTATCTTTTATATTTGAACGATTATTTTTAAAGAAAGAAAAATGAACTCTTCCAAGTTTATCATCAAAATTTTTATTAAAAGTAACAAAATCTTGACCATCTTTTATACTTCCAGAAGAATAAAAATTGTCTATTAATTCATAAGTAATACTTTTATAATCAATATAAATAATCTTGCCTTTTAAATCTTCATTAAGAGGAATAGGTATATAATCAGATAATAATGATTCTCCTAAATAATATTTATCATTAACTTTATAAATCTTATCAATTGTTTCTGCACTTGCAGTTGGCAAAGATTCTAACTCTATTATTTCATAATCAAAATAGTTTTCTTGAGCATTAGCACCAGGAATAAATATAAATAGACTCATTAATAATAATACAACTTTATATTTCATAAAATCACCATTCTCGTCCTTTTAATCTATGAGTAGCTACAACACTAAAATTAGCTGGTCTAGTTTTTTCTCTTTTACCAGTTTTTGGATTAAATTTTCTATAAGAACTAACACTCCTTGTAACAACTTTATCTGGAAAAGTAGTTACATAATTAACTTTCACAGATTCATTAACATAATTAAGTTTATCTCGTTTATTTTCAATATTAGTAAATTTTTCATTTAAAATAGAACCCATTCTTAAAGTAGTATCAATATTATAATTACCAAAAGTTAAAAATGAAATTAACCAACCAAGTAAACCAAAACCAATTATAAAATGTAATAAACTTAAATTGCCTAAAATATAAAAATTTAAAGCAAAAGAAGTAACTTGACCAATTTTTTCAAAAATCCAATAAATAATTTCTAACATACTACCACCTCAATAACTTCTTAAAAAACATAAAGAAACTATATACAACCATTAAGAATAAAAAAGCAAAAACTACAGCAACTATGTCATAAAGAAATGACATACTAGGAGATAAATCTCCTATAATCATAATAGCTAATTCTTTAAATGTAACTATATCTAAAAACAACATATTAATGCTCCTTTCGTAAACTAAGCCTGTAAAGACTTAATTTATTTTAATTATTTTTTATAAATAAATGATAGAATAAAAATCAAGAAAAGAGGAATGTATATGGAAACTATAATAATAATTGGAATAATAATTTTTATATTTATATCTCCTGGTATAATTTTCAATAAAGAAACGGAAAACTTAAAAGACATTGAAAATTTAAAAAAAATAGAAAATAGAGAACTTAATATTGTAGAGCTTAATTATTATCAATTAAAAGAATTAATGAAAATTAGAAAAATGATAAGATTTATTTTAACAACTGTTATAATAACATTCATAATCAAAATCATTTTACCAATTTTAGGTATATCAAGTATAATAGAAATATTTAATAATTTTTGATTATAAAATAGATGTTATAATCTTCAAAATTAATACTATAGCAGATATTATAAAAACAAATATTAAAACACTTTGAATTTCTAATGGAAGATTATTTAGTAAACTAGAAGATAAAGAAACAATATACCCAGAAGCTTCAACAAATGTAGAACTTAATCCTTTAAGACCACTAATTAAATTAGGTGCATTAAAATCTAAAAAATCAATACTATTTCCTTGATTTATATTTTCTGGATCTGACCATTGACTATTATTAGAACCTTCAATAGTAATTGTATTGCCACTATTAGGATTAGTATATTCAATGGATTCATTATTAATTTGAGCTTTATAACAGTTGGGATTATAAATAACCTGCCTAATAAATTTATTATCTTTAGCCCAAAATCTATAACTAAACTTAATAAAATCTTCATCATTAAGAATTTTAAAATCTCCAGTTGAACTATCAATAACTTTAACCAAAGGATTAATAAGAATATTAGAAAATTCTTTGGTTTTATAAATAGAATAATAACTACCTAAATAACCAAACTTATCATCATTTGAAATTGTATGATAATAAACATTAAACTCATCAGTATAATTAGAATAAACATATAATCCGTAGTCCTTTAAAGTACAATTTTTAATAGGATAAAGACTAACATTAGAAGATAAAGAAAAATCTGCAGTTTTATAGTTACTAGGAATTTTATTTTCATTTTGATAATAAAATAATACATTTAGAAGAGACTTAAATCCAACTTTTTGACTAATAATAGGATTTTTCAAAAGATAATCTAAACCAGATGAAGTTGCAATATTATCTTCATTAAAGCATTTATTTTTTATACAAAGATTTTGAGCATATAAAGTAACGTAAGGAGAATTAATATTATATGTTTGTGAACTTTTATAAAATTTACTATACAATAAAGCAAAATCACTACCATCATAAGTCTCTGAACCGAAAATCCACCAACCAGAACTTAACCAATTATAACTAAACTTATATTTTTCTGGAAATTCAACTAAAGCTGCAAAACGAGTTGATATTTTATGAGGTTCAAATCCCATAACATAATAGTTATAATCAAACTCATAACTTAAAAAATTAGAACCATTAAACCAAAAAATATATACATCTCCATTATTTTGAGTATCAAGAAAATTAACATTAGCATAAATAGAATTATTCTCATTTTTAAAATAATAAGAAGAAACATAATTTCTAAACATTACAATCGCATGAGTAGCATTATCTGGAATAACAAATTTATCTTCATTAATAGCATTAAAATAATCTATTTCACTAGCAGTATAAATTAAAATATCAGAGTTTAAAGAAGAAAAAGTTTTACTAATTAAGCCACCTAAATAACTTTCTATATCATAACCAATAAATTCTAACATTTTATAAAAATCTGTTTTTTCACTTTTCTCTTTAAAATAATTAAAAACTACTGTATCATTCCAAGGTAAAACTTTTTTAAGAGAAAGTGTACCATCAGATATATTAACACCATAAGTATTAGAAATAGCATTTATATTAAAAGAAAAAATGAAAAAACATACTAACAAAGTAAACGTTAAATATATCTTTTTCATTTCTAATCGACCTCTCTTTTTATGGTAGATAACTCAATGAAATATAACATTTCATTGATATAAACCATTTTAATTTTTATTTAATTAGTATCAAGGGTTGCCCTACGGCGTATTGCTACGCTTGCCCCTTGACACTAATATTTAAGTGCCTGGCACTTATCTTACGTTACTAAAAGGGTCTTGTGCCTTTTCAATAACTTCAATATTATTTTCAAACTTATCATATATCAAATCTTGTAATTTTCTACTTCTAAATACAAAAATTAAAAAGAATATTAAACATACATTAAGTGATATACTTATTCCTAACAATAAACATAATATACTAATCATTTTTATTAACACTTTCTAACTTAGAACGATAAGATTCGCATTCGCCCAAAATATAATTATTCTCCAAATAATATTCAACACAATAAGTTTCTGTATTACTATTACCATGTTTCTCTAAGTATTTAATTCTTTCACTTAAAGAAGAACAAACTAAATGACATACAAATAATAATAAAATAAATAAAACAAATAAGATAAAAATGGGAGTTTCATAATCAGAAGAATTAAACTCTAAAGATTCTAATCTTTCATTAATTCTTGTTAAGTCACTTTTCTTCATTAATACCTCTAACAAAACTATATTGGTCTACTAATGTTCTTGAAATAAAACATAAATGTTTGTTAACAATTTTAATAGCTGCTTTAAATTCATAAAAAACAGATTCACTTATAACTTCTTTAGTAAGATAATATCTTTTTAAAAACTCTTCATAAGTTAACAATTCTATATAAAACTCATATGCAAATAAATCAATACTACCAGCTAAAACCCTTTCTCTAATACTTCTCAAATTTTCTTTTACTTCTTCTAAACTTAATTCTTTCATAATCTTTTAACCTTTTTTAAACCTTTCTTAAATAATAAATTAATAATTCTTCCTTTAATAACATCGTAATAAACAATAAATTGAACTAAATCAAAAATAAACATTAATATAATTAATAAATTGATAATCATAAATTAAAAAACAAATTTGTTGTGCCTTTTTTCC
The DNA here is from genome assembly GCA_947650795.1 of uncultured Bacillota bacterium. Classification (GTDB taxonomy): domain Bacteria; phylum Bacillota_I; class Bacilli_A; order RF39; family UBA660; genus MGBC139354. The sequence goes on from CANSWR010000011.1 coordinate 12,932, forward strand.
TCACACATTTTCGATACTAACGAGCAAGTGTGAAAATTGCCTTAAAGAATCTTACAACAACATAAGCAAGAGTTATACCTATTGGTATCATTAATAATGGTTGAGACATTATCAATGATACTAACTCTCCTAATTGACTCATTAAGTAAGTGAATACTGCACCTAATGTTTCAAGTAGTCCGCTTATTGATGTTGCTCCTGCAACTTCTGCTAACAACATATTTGCTTTTACCTCACTTTCTATAAATTTTAAAATTTATATTAAGATACTTAAAAGTCTCTTAATATTTAAGGAACAGAGGTAGGCTGTTTGCTCTAAGTATTACACATTTAACCTTGTCCAGTACAACAAGCACCTAATAAACTATTTATCTTTATATCTTATATTTGTAACTCTTGATTTCTTACCAAGTTGTGTTTCAATACTTACATCAACAGTAACAGGAAATTTAACATTTTTAGGTAATGAATTAATAAATGCCATACCACACTCATACGTTATATTTTCAGTTGCAACATCACAACCAACTGCATCTTTTTGAGTAGTAGGATTTAAGTCCATTAAAGTTACCTTACAACCTTCAATAATCTCTCCAGTTTTATCATCTAGAAAACTATAAGGAGCGGCTTTTAAACAATAATACATAAATAATAACATCCTTTCTGACCAAATAAATTATAAATAAAATAAAAATAGATACTTACCTCATGGTCTATATCTATTTTAAAACTTCAAAATTTACATACACTATAATTGACAAGTAATATAGATTTATGCTATACTACTTGTACCGGAAGCGAAAACGCTTTGTCATGGTGGACAGATTTATGTTGGTCTGTATGACTAAGTGTATGTATGTACACCACATAAACTGGGAAGTGGAGCAATCCACTTTTTATTATGGAAAGAATTTAATAATGTTAATCCCATTTATATCTTGATTACCAATCATATTTCGCCATATATTATTCGCTACAATATCTGAAGCTTGAATTATAATGCTATCTTTAGAATTTTGTGAATAAATCTTAACTGATAAATTGCTGAATAAAATAGGAGTAGTTTTGAAACCATAATTATAATTGATAATACCTTTTACTAATTCTTCATATATACCTTCATCCAATTTATATCTTCCATTAGTTTTTGCACTTTCTTGGTCCATATTTATTATTAGTATAACAGGTTTATAAGGATCTATTTTTTTATCTGTTATTAAATCTATAATAATATCTTTTATTAATAATTTAATAACATAATCTCTATATCTTCCTTTTGCATTTTTGCTAAATAAAATATCTTGTTTTTGGATTTGAGAGTTATTTACTACCAGTCCAGCTGTACTATACCTATGTATAAATCTTAAAAGCCTTAACCTGTCTTTACTTTGTAATGTATGTCCTTTAAGTTCTTCAACATCTTTATATATATCTTTTTTTGATATTGTATTTCTAATATTTTTATAAAGTGCTTTAAAACGTTCTAATTCTTTCTTGTCTGTAAAGAAAAGACCAGCATATACTAAATATTTTTCTCTATTATTTAACTTTCCACTATCATCTAAAGAAATATATATTATTTGTTCTTTATTAATTTTTATTCACCTCCTCATTAGTATCTCTCTCAACAATTCTATAAGTAATTTTTACATTATGTCTATCTTCTAAGATTTTTATTATTGTATCTATTACTTTGTCAGCATGTTCTACCGTAAAAGGTATTTTTTTTAATTTATAGTTAGTATCTAATTTTTTCATTTTAATGTAGCACTATTAATAGTTACTTGTGCAAAAGTTCCGTTTCCACCACTTATTTTTCCTGTGAAACTTATTTCGTCTCCTTTATTAAGTTTGGCAATTTGTGAAGTTTGACTTTCTTCAAAATAAACAGTAGTTTTACAAGTAGCTATTTCCATACAATTAAATCTTAAATAAACAGCAGGATCGCCAAATATCTCGCTAACACTGTCTACGGTTCCCTTAAAATCATAATATTTATTTTCATATTTTTCTTTTGCTCTTATTTCATTTTCTTTATATTCTTCATAAATAGTGTTAAACTCAATATATCCATAATTAGTAGTATCTTCTTCTTTTTTGAAAATATCGCCTAAACTTGAGAAACTATTATAAAACCATATTCCTAATAAAATGAACACGATTATAAGTAAAATTTGTGCCCTTGAATTAGGATTTTTATTCTTTGATATTTTTTCATCGTTTTGACTTGAATTAATATTTTTTCCACAGTTTAAACAAATATCTGCACCATCTTTTAATTCCTTACCACAATTACTGCAAAATTTATTCATTTTTTACCTCTTTTCTAAATCGCATATTTCTTTTTTGATACATTTTATATATTCATCAGCCTCATCTTCTAAATCATTCCTACAACACATTAATAAATAATCTTTATTACATTGTTCCAATTGACATAATTCAATGTGCGCTAATTCATGTATAATAGTATCCTTAATCTTCTTCTTTGACTTGTATTTATTAATTATTACTGTATATATACCTCTATATAATAAAACGTATCCATTAACTTCTGGAACTAATTTTGTGTAGAGTTTTTTTGCGTTATAATAATTTAACAAATCTTCGTCAGTAATAACCCCCATAAGTACATTTTTAATATTCATACCTAACACCTCACAATCGTTAAGTATCTCTATAAGCATACTTATTATTCTTTACCATCCAATTCCTTATCAATTTCATTTATGATTGATTTAGTAACATTGATTATAACTTTTTGTTTTTCTTCTGATAAGTCACTTATTTGACTAAATAGAATATCTAGTTCTTCAGTTTTTTTCTTCTTTTCGCGATTTTCTATTAGATCTGATTTTTCTATATTGAAATAATTTGCTAACATTTCAATTTTATCTATTCTTGGATATGCAGTACCATTAGTCCATTCTCTAACTGTTGTATAATTAAAATCTAAGTCACTACAAAGCTTATTTCTATCAACATTATTTATTTTCATATAGTAATTTAAGTTGTCGGCAAATATTTCTTTATTTCCTAAATCGCTCAACAGTATCACCCCTTTCCTTGTACCTAATTATACAATTAAATTGTAAAAAAAACAAGTTTTTTTATAAAAAAGTGCAATTTATTTGCAAAAACATGTTGACATTGCAATTTAATCGCAATATAATTGTAGTTGTTAGGAGGGAAGAAAAATGAGATTGACTTTAAAAGCATTAAGAGCAAATAGTGGCATGACTCAAATAGAAACAGCGGAATTACTTGGAATATCAGAAAGTACGTTGAACAATTATGAGAACTACAAATCATTTCCAGATGTTCCAATAATAGAAAAAATATTAAAATTATTTAATGTTTCTTATAATGATGTTATTTTTTTACCACAAAATTGCAATTTAATTGCAAAAGATAATGTGTTAACTGAACAAGAAGGAGGCTAATATGGAAGATAAATATATAGAAGATCTTATAAATGAAATGTTAGATATGATTAAAGAAAATTATGAAAAAGAAAAAATAATTCCTAATCCAGTAGATTTAGAAACTATTTTAAAATTAATTGAATTAAAAGAAAAATTACAAAACAACCACCTATAAACCATGTTAATATTTGTGGCCAATGAGGAGATATCCAATTTTTTATAAAATTACTTCTAGTTTCATCTTTATAATCTTTTATAAAAAGTTTACCATGAATAGTTATTTTATAAGAATTATATAAAGTTCGTTGGATTAATTTATCTTTATACATTTGACATTCTACTAGAGAATAAACATCTTTAAAAGACTTATCAAATTTATTCATTATTTCTCTAGCGTATACGAATTTATCTGGATTTTCATTTAAAAATAATAGAATTTTATATATTTGGCTTTTCATAAGCATACTTCCTTTCAAAGTAATTATAACAAAGGAGTAAGAAAAAATAAATTTAATAAGAGGAGAGAAAAATGAAATTACGAAAAGAAACAGTCGAAGAGATAAATTATTCAATAGGTGGATTAATGAATTTATATTTAGATAATCCAAATGAAGAACCTATAACATTAGAAGATGCTATTAATTATGTTTATGATGAACTTATGGGAAATGCTTCAAATGGAAGATTTGGAATAACGACAGCGGTTAAATTTGATGGTAAAGAAAACATTAGAGAATTTATTAAAAATAATTTATTAGAAGAAAAAGATACTATAAAATTCAAAAATATACAGTAACTGATACTGTAATGAGATATCTAAGTGTTCTAAAGAGTGACCTAATTATATTTCGTTCAATACACCTTACATATACTTTTTTTGAACAGTTTGTCCGTTAGGTTGCTCCTTAGGACACTTAGAGAAAAATCCGACTAAAGACAAAGGAGAAAAAATGAAAGAACTTTTAAAAGATTATACTAACGTACCAGTTGATGTAGCAGCAAAGTTACTTAATGTAAGCAAACCTTTCATATATCGAGGGTTACAAAAAGGAACATTACCAATTGGCACAGCAGTACAAATATCAAATGAAAAATACACTTACCACATTAGTCCTGGTTTATTAATTGACTATATTGAGGGTAGTGAAAATAAGTATCAAGAATTAAAAAATATGATAGAAAAAGCATTAGAAAGGGACAAATATGACAAAGAAAATAATTAAATATTTTTACGAAAATGAAGCAGAACATCAAGATCATAAATTAGAAGAAATAATAGTAATAACAGCTATACTACTTACTGTAGTAAACACAATTATTAGATTAATTGTAATATAAAAGAAAAAAGAACACGCAAAGTTCTCTTCGTAAGTAATTATAACACTTACGAAGAAAAAAATCAAATTGAGGAGAGAGAAATGGATTTCACAAAAGAAGATATAAAAAAGTATATAGAAAAAAGAAATAAATTAGAACAATGTCTATACGCTGAAAAAGCATATGGAAAAGCAAGTAAAACCACTTTGAGAACAATAGAAGAATTAGATAGGATTATTCATTATGATGATTACTTGAACTATTCAAAAGAATTAAAAAAGAAAGTGGATTATTATGAAGCTTTATTAAAAAGACATAATATAAGTTATTTAAAATAGGGTAAAAAACATAGATTTTGGTTGAATTTAAAATAAAAGGAGAAATAATGGCAATTTTAAAAAGCGAAATAAGGAATAAATTCACTAATATCCCTAATTCTATTATCCAAGAAAATGAACTTAGTGATGGAGACTTTAGATTACTTATTTACTTATATTCTTTACCAGATGGATGGAAAATAAACCAAGGATATTTAGGACAAAAATTAGGTTGTAATCGTAGAAATATTAACGCAAAATTAAGTCGAATAAAAGATGCTGGATATTTAGAAATTATACCAAAAAAGAATGATAAAACTACTGATTATATTTATCTATTAAAAGCAAAAAGGGGTGTGTCAATAAATGACGTGTCATCTAGCGACGTGTCGGTAAATGACTCATATATAAATAATAATATAATAAATACTAAAGAAATAAATAACAACTATAACAATAACATAAATAGTCTAAATAATAGTAGTAGTTGTTTTGATTTCTTTCAAAGTAATTTTATAAATGCTACACCATATGAATTTTCTGTTATAGAAACTTTAGTAGAAACTTATGGAAACGGATTAGTGTTAGAAGCATTAAAGAAATCGTTAGAAGCAGGAAAAAGAAATCTTAACTACACTAAAGGAACTTTAAAGAATTGGAAGAGAGATGGAATAAAAATTTTAGAGGAAATAAAAGAAACTTCAAAATCAAAAGTTACTAAAAGTGAAGATGGTTCATTCAAAATAAATTAGTGGGAGGCAGAAGATGTATAACAAGTTAACACCAATAGAGCAAGTAGAAAGAGAATTAATAGCATTAATATTTAACAAAAATGAAATTGTAGACTTATTACAAATTAAACCTAAATATTTACTAACTAAAATAAACGAAAAAATTTTAGAAGAAATGATAGTGTGTTATAAAAAGCATAAGATAATTAATTTAACATTAATGGATGGACTTAATACAGCAGAACTTGTAGAAACTTCTATAGATATTATTGACTGTGATATGTACTACTTAAATGATTGGGAAAGACAATTACAATGTGCACAAGAACAAATACTTAATAGGTATAAAGAAAAAGTAATAAAAGACTTATTCAAAGAATTAGAAGTAGGAAAAGTTAATTATGAAGAATATCAAGACAAAATGGATAAGATAGGAAAAATTCAAATAACATCTACAAATAGCAACAGAATGAAAACTATCAATGATATAGATACTACTTATGAAGAAAAAACTTACATCAGGTCAGGATGTGATTATCTTGATAAAAAAATGAAAGGTTTTGCATTAAGTCAGTTAAGTGTGTGGAGTGGTTCTAATGCTTCAGCAAAATCTACTTACTTAAATCAAATAGCGCTTGAAAGTATTAAACAAGGTTATAAGGTTGGAATATTTAGTGGCGAACTTACAGACAAAGATTTACTAAGTTGGATTACATTAAACGCAGCGGGAAAAGATAACATAAAGCAGAATGAAGAAAAGGGATACTATTATGTATTCAAAACTATCAAAGAAAGAATACTTAAATGGTTAAATAACAAATTATTCATTTATAACAACGATTATGGAAATGATGCAAGAGAAATATTGCAAAGTGTTGAAAACTGTGTAAATAAGAACGATGTAAAAGTTTTGATACTTGATAATTTAATGGCAATGAATTTATCAAAGTTTGGAGACCAAAAATATGATATGCAAACCAAATTAATAACTGAACTAAGCGCAATGGCTAAAAGATTAAATGTACATATTCACTTTGTATGCCATCCAAGAAAATCAACTGCATTTTTGAGAAAGATAGATATATCAGGAAGTGCTGATTTAACTAATATAGCTAATAATGTACTGATTATGCACAGAGTAAATAGTGATTTTAAAAAAAGTTTTCGTGATTGGGCAAATTTAAAAGAAAATGAAGATCATCCAATATTTCATTATTCAAATGTTATTGAAATATGTAAAAACAGAGACCTTGGAATACAAGATGAAATGATAGGTTTATATTTTGAGCAAGGTAGTAAGAGATTATTAAATTATCAAGGAGAGGAAAAAGATTATGGTTATTAATATTTGGGAACTTTACGAAGAAGAAAAGAAAAAAATAAAAGATACAAACAACTATGATGAGAAACTAAAAGAGGTAATTGAAAGGTTAGGTGTTTAGATGTATGAACAAATAGACCCACCAGAAAGCAAAGATAAATGTTATGCAATCTTGGTTGAAGTAAGTGCAGCAGCAGAAGTAATAGTATATGCAGAAGATGTGAAAGAAGCAAAAATGAAAGCACTAGCAAATATTTATGAAGAAATAGATATAAAAGAAATAGAAGTAGAAGATATTTTAAAAATAGAGGAGATGGAATAATGATAGAAGAGAGATTAAGAAAATTAGAAGAAAAAGTATTTGGAAAAATAACACTAAAAAAAGGAGACTATGTAGAAATAGGTGGAATCTTATTTAGATGTTATAACGAAAAACAAAGACTATGTACAACAGTAGAAGAACTAACTGAAGAAGTAGTACAAAACAGTGCTGAACAAAACGGAACAGTAAATAAAAAATGTATAAAAGAAAATAGAGTAATGTTTAACTCAAATGTAATAGACGGTGAATACGGAAGTAGTGTAATTAGAAAAGTATTACAAGGTTTTGAAAAGAAATATTTAGATACATCAAAGCTTAGAAATGTTTACGGAAAAGATAGTGTAAGATTACTTAAAAAAGAGGAAATAGCTGAGTTAGGCGAAGAATTACATAGAAGTATAGAACACTGGTATTGGACTATGAGTTATCGCTCTAGCGATTCCGACACTTGGGCGAACGTGTTCATTGTGTGTGGTTCTGTTTATCCTGGCCGCTTGGATAGCGCGTACGTCCTTAGCACTGATGGAGTCGTTCGTCCAGTAGTGTCTTTGAAATCTAATGTACTACTAACTGGTGATGGTTCAAAAGAAAATCCATATTTAATAAAAAGTGAAAGTTAAAATAGTTGAGAGAACCATCTCTCAACCGTAACTATAGGAGGAATAATGATAGAGGTTTGTAATAAATTAAATGAATGTTTTAAACAAGCTAGTGATTTAAGTAAAATTATAGACAAAATGACGGATTATACAAATTTTGAAACACATATAAAGTTATGTAATAAAGAAGAAAAGTTATGGAAGAAATATGAGTTCTTCAAAGGACTTTATGAAGCAATGAAACGAGTAGCGGAGGTAATATAGATGGAAAATAAAAAAGGACTTACAAAAGAAATATGGGAATTAGACTCAAATAAGATGTATGTAATAGATGATTTTGGGAATATTTTTGAAGATGATTACGATTATTCAAAATATATTGAAAATGATTATGAAGGAATAGAAGATGGCCTAGAAAATTGGATATCTGAAATGTGTGAAAAAACTTCATTAGAATTTGGTTCAACATTAATAAAAAAAGAAATAGACACTTTAAAGGATAATATAGAATTTTATAAGGAGAGATTAAAACAATGCTAAAAAAATATGAAGAATTAAGGAAAGTTGATGTAAGTAAGTATGTTGACAAACGTGATGGCTGTGATTATCTTAACTGGGCGAAAGTGGTGGATTTACTTCATGAAAATGGAGCAGAGAAAGTATATTTTGAACCAGTAGTAAATAAACAGACAGGAAGTAGTTTATTTATGACTGAGCAAGTATTTACTGATAGTAAAAATAACACTAATAGAGTATATGAAACTGCCGTAAAAATAGTAATAGATAATATAGAATTTATACAAAGAGGACCAGTAACAAATGGATCTAATCCAGTTAAAGATAATTCAATGAGTCAGCAAAGATTATGGAATTGTCAAACAAGATTATTTGTAAAAGGTGTTGCAATAAGAACTGGTTTAGGCTTTGATTTATGGTTAAAAGAAGAAGATAGAAACGAAAAAGATGACTGGGAAAATGATTTGACAAAACACAATATCATAAAAATAGCTGAAAGAGTAAAAGAAAAACTAACATCTAAAATGCAATTAGGATTAACTTTTGAAGAAATAGCAGAACAGTTGAATACTGATTCGGATGGATTAAAAGCTTATCTAAGTTATTATAATATTTTAAGTAAATTAGAAATGGCACTTGATAAAATTGATAAAAAACAAGGATAGAACTGGATATATTGGTGCATCAGATACAAAGTTTGTTATAGGAAACTGGAATACAAAAACATTTAGAGATTGGTGGCTAGAGAAACTAGGAGTTACAAATAGACATTTTGGCAACAAATTTACAATGGCAGGAACTAACTATGAACATAAAATAATTGATGCACTTAATATACCTAGCATAGAAAAAGATAAGCAAATAATAATTGGAAAATTAAGAGTTAATTTAGATGCTAATACAAAAGAGAAAATACATGAAATAAAGACTTATCAATATGAGAAAGGTTTTGATATAAAAAAACATAAAGATTATATAAACCAAGTCCAAGTTCAAATGTATGTAAGTGGTATTTATAGTGCTGAGATAGATGCCTATGGATTATTAGAGAGTGATTATAAAAACTATTTTAATGAAATTGATTTAGATAGGTTATCTAAACATGAAATAGAATATGATAAAGACTTTATTAACAACACTTATTTACTTAGAATAACATATTTAACTTATTGCTTAGAAAAAGGCAAATTTCCAAATATAGAAGATATGGAGAGTGAAGCATGGAATATACAGGAAAAGTACAAGACTTCATAAGAGAACTGTTTAAACTAGATACGAATAAAATTTATAAGTTTACAGCAAAAGAAAATAAGAAAAAGAGAAGTTTAAATGCTAATTCATTCTATTGGGTGCTACTTCAAGAACTAGCAGAGAAATTAAATTTACCTAAAGAAGAAATATATAGACAGCATATTAGAGAATTAGGAGCATTTATATCCTTGCACATTCAAGACAATGGATTAGAAGAGTTTTTGGAAAAATGGAGCAGTAATGGTATTGGTTGGGTATGTGAAGTTGATAACAGTAAAATAGATGGTTGTGCAACAGTATTTGCTTACTACGGTAGTTCTACATATGATACTAAACAAATGAGTAGACTTATAGAACAATTAATACAAGATTGCCATCAGTTGGGAATACTTACTCCTCAAGATAAAGAAATAGAAAGAATTATAGAAGAATGGAGCAATAGAAAATGATAGGAAAAATATATGGAGAAACAGTAAATGTAACACCACTTGCAAAAGGTTGCTTAATATTAGTAATGCTTTTATTAGGGTTAATGATAATAGATCAGTTACAAACAATAATACACCACTACAGAATAAATAAATTAGAATTAAAAAATAGGAGAAAGAATGGAAATATTACCAGGCCAAATCATAACTTATGAAACTAGAAGAGAATCATTTGATAAAGTAGATAAAGAAAAAAGATATAGGCAAATAGAATATATCTTATCAAGATATACTAATGGACTAACAGCTAAAGAAATAGCAGTTGTAATGAAAAAGTTAAACTATACAAATAATGATGATAGGAATAACGCAGCACCTAGGCTTACTGAATTAATGTACTTAGGTAGAGTAATACCTTTAGATATAAAAAGAATATGTAAATATACTGGAAAGTCTGTGACAGTATATAAACTTAAAGAAGAACCTAGACAATTAAATATATTTGATGAGGAAGTGATAATATGAGAGACGAAAATCTAAAAAATATAGTAGCATATTTAAAACATTTAGCAGAAAGTAAAGATTTAAAAATATCAATATTAGTAAGCAAAGAAGTAAAAGAGTTAATTATAGTCAAGGAGGAAGAAGATGAATAAAGTAATATTAGTTGGAAGAATATCAAGAGAAATAACATATAGAGTATCACAATCAGGTATTAAAGCATCGCAAAGTAGCATAGCGGTAAATAGGCCATTTAAGAATAAAGACGGAAACATAGATGCAGATTTTATAAACTTTACAGCATTTGGAGATAGAGCAGAAAACTTAAGTAAATATTGTTCCAAAGGAGATTTAATAAGTATAGAAGGAAGAATACAAACAAGAAGTTATGATGCACAAGATGGGAGTAAAAGATATGTTACAGAAGTGATGGCAGAGAATATAGAATATTTGGCACATAAATCAAACGAAGCAAGAGATATACAAGAAAATTCATCATCAGTTCCTATACAAGAAGACCCTTTCTCACAATTTGGAAGTGAAGTAGCACTTAGTGATGACGATTTACCATTTTAGAGGTGTGGAAAATGAGTAAAGTAGAATTATATAATGACCATTTCGAGAATGCCAAACGCTATAATATACAACATGCACAACTTATAATAGCAGATTTGCCTTATAATCTAGGCAATAATGCTTATGCGAGTAATCCCAGTTGGTACATAAATGGCGACAATAAAAATGGAGAAAGCGAGCTCGCTGGTAAATCATTCTTTGATACTGATGAAAATTTTAAAATAAACAACTTTTTTGATTTTTGCACTAGATATTTAAAGAAAGAACCAAAAGATAAGGTTGAAAGAGGAAAAAGCAGTAATGCTCCAGCAATGATTATATTTTGCGCTTTTGAACAAATCCCTTTAGTAATAGATGAAGGCAAAAAACACGGACTTATGAAATCATATCCATTAATATTTACTAAAAACTATTCGGCGCAGGTATTAAAGGCTAATATGAAAATAGTAGGAGCTACAGAATACGCAGTAGTACTATACAGAGATAAACTACCTAAGTTTAGAAATAATGGAAAAATGATATTTAATTGGTTTGAGTGGAAAAGAGATTCAAGTAAAGAATATCCAAAAATACATCCAACACAAAAACCAGTAAATTTACTTAAAAGACTAATAGAAATATTTACAGATGAGGGAGATGTAGTTATAGATCCAGTAGCAGGTAGTGGAAGTACTTTAAGAGCATGTGCAGAATTAAATAGAAATTGTTATGGATTTGAAATTAAAAAAGATTTTTACAAAAAAGCAAATGAACAGATGTTATCTAATATAAAAGTACAAACAACAATATTTGATAATTTATAAACAAAAGGGGTTTTGGTTGCTCAAACAAGAAAGGAGTAACTAATATGATAAATAAAGATAAATTTATAGCATTTCTAAAATACGTAGGAATATTAAACGAAAGATATCACGCAAAATTATATAAATATTATCAGCGTTGTTACAACAAACAATACAGAGTCTCAAGATATAAAGATTATATGTATTTCTTAGGAATAAGTGAAGAAATGGAAAATATAACAGATTATCTTACCAAATCACAATTTCGTGCAAAAATGGATATAGAAGTGAGTAAATATGGAAATAAAGGAGTTTGGGGTAAAGAGTTAAATAGGAGAAAGGAAAAGAAACAAGAGACTGAAACCAAACCAGAAAAAATTGTAAAGAGTTTATTGTGTTTCTTAGGAGAATTATAAAAGATAGGAGAATTTATGAGAAAAGTAAAGAGTGGTAAGTATGAATAAAGAAGAAAGAAAAAGATATGTATTAGCACAATTAAATAGTTTGCCAAATGCTTTTCAATACATAGAAATTACTAATTATATAGACTCATTAGAACAAGAAAACCAACATCTAAAAGAACGAAAAAATAAAGCATTAAATTATATTAAAAATTATAATTCTATGGAATTAAGATATCAAGACAAAAAAACTAAAGATACATTGGATATAATTAAAAATATATTGAATAATAGATTATATTATGATGATAAAGAAATTACAGAATTAAAAGAACAACTCAAACAAAGAGATGAAGTTATTGATGAGGCAATAAAATATATAAAATATCATGATGAAATGTGTGAAGCACAACAAGAAGAATTGGATATATTAGATATCTTACAAAAATACAAAGGAGATAAGAAATGAATAAAGAAGAATTTTATCATATAGGAAGAGGCAGTTTGAATTTGAATGGTAAATTCTATTATGGATTAGATTATGAAATTACTGATTTTATGAAGAACATTGAAGAAAAAAACATCAATTACAAACAAGCACTAAACGAAACAAAAGAAAAGTTATTGTGTTATGGAGAGACCTTTGATAGTGATATGCACCAACAATTCCAAAGAGATTGTTTACAAATAATAGATAAAGTTTTAGATAATGAGAAATAATGAGTGAATTAGAACTTGCAAAAAGAATAATTATCATATATTTAAGAGGCAATATAAATGCTGAAACTTTAAGTACTTTGTATGAGATACAACATGGAAACAAAAAAGAATTGAAGGAACATATTGACACTTTAAAAGATATATTTGAAGTTGCAAGTAAAGAATTAGAAAAGGAATTGGAGAATAGTAATAAATAATGCGTGAGATTTTATTTAAAGCAAAAAGAGAAGATAATAACAAATGGGTATATGGTTATTATAGTAAAACTGATTTGGGGACTTTTATTAATCAATATCGAGTAGATTATGATGATGAATGTACTTATTGTAAAGATTATGAAGTAATACCAAAAACAATATGTGAGTACACAGGGCTTAAAGATAAAAATGGTGCGAAAATATTCGAGGGAGATATTTTAAGAGAATATGGCAATGAAATTGAAGATTGGATAGTTTCTTATGAATATGGAAGTTTTTGGGGAACTTGCGACAATGTTAGTGAACATTTATGGGAAATAAGCGATTATGAAGTAATAGGAAATATATTTGATAAGGAAGTGAAATAGATGAAACTAATTAAAAATTGGAAAGAATTATCACAAGTGCCACCTAATGATAAATATAAAATAATTGTTGACGAAGACATGCGTTGTGGCTGGATAGTACCTGTTTATGATGAAAAAGATGATGAAAATGACTTTATTTGTCATTGTGAAGATAAAAATGAACTTGACACTAAAGAATTTTATAAAAAACATATATACTTATCAACTCATACATTTTACGGAAGTCAGTACAAGTATTCAACAAAAATTTTACAAGAGCATGGATTTGAAATAGAAATAGATAATTGGGATAAGGAAGTGAAATAAGATGGAAGATTTAAAAATATTTACCAAAAATATAGAAGAAACAGCAAAGCAACAAATAGACTTGTTGTTGAAACAAAAAGCATTTAAAGATTGTAAAATAAGAATAATGCCAGATGTTCATGCTGGAGCAGGATGTGTTATTGGCTTTACTGGTAATTTAGGAGATAAAGTAATACCTAATATCGTAGGAGTTGACATTGGTTGTGGAATACTATGTGTAGAACTTGGTAATATTGAAATAGATTTAAAAAGATTAGATGAAGTTATCCATAAATTTGTTCCTAGTGGTATGAATGTACACAAAGAACAAAGATATAAATTTATTGAAATGGAACAATTATATTGTTTAAAAGAGTTAAAAAATAAAGATAATTGGTTAGAAAAAAGTTTAGGTACTCTTGGAGGTGGGAATCATTTTATAGAAGTAGATGTTGATAATGATAATAATAAATATTTAGTTATACATACTGGTTCAAGAAATTTAGGTAAACAAGTAGCTGAAATATATCAAAATAAAGCTATAGAAAACTGTTCTTATAAAGAAGAAATGAAAAAAGAAATAAACGATACTATTAATTCACTTAAAGAACAAGGTAAGCAGCAAGAAATACAACAATCAATAATTGATATACATAAAAAATATGAAGGTAAAACTAAATTACCAAAAGATTTATGCTATTTAGAAGGAAAATTAAGAGAAGATTATTTACATGATATGAAACTATGTCAAAAATTTGCAGTTAAGAATAGGAACGAAATAGCAGACAATATAATGTATCATTATTTCGGTTCATGTGAAAGTCCATACAAAGATAGATTTGAAACAATACATAACTACATATCATTTGAAGATAATATTGTTCGTAAAGGTGCAATCTCAGCTAAGAAAGGTGAACGAGTACTAATTCCAATGAATATGCGTGATGGTTGTATTATTGGAATAGGGAAGGGCAATGAAGATTGGAACTGCTCAGCTCCTCATGGAGCAGGTAGAATAATGTCAAGAAATCAAGCAAGAGAAACTCTTGATATAGAAGAATATAAAAATTCTATGCAAAACATTTATACAACATCAGTTAATGAAGAAACAATAGATGAAGCACCATTTGTTTATAAACCAATGCAAGAAATAATTGATTGTATAGGAGATACTGTTGAAATAAAAAGAATTATAAAACCAATTTATAATTTTAAAGCTAATGAATGAGAGGTGTAAGATATGAAAGTGATTGAACTGTTAAATAAAATAGCAAATGGAGAAGAAGTACCAAGAAAGATTAAATATAGAAAAATATTTATAAATATAATAACCAGTATAACAATTATTATTTGGAAAATAAAAGCATATGTGGATTACATTCATTATTTAACTATTTATGTACTGATGGGGACTTAAATGAGAAAATAGAGATTTTAGAAATCATAGAAGATAAACCTGAAAAGATAGAAAAAATAAAAATAAATGATAAGTATATTGAATATTTTGAAAAAGATGAAACTAGACATTATATGAATATAAATAGAAAAGATAGAAATATTTATATTCCAAAGATAAATGAAGTCATAGACAAATTAAATTATCTATTAGAAAAGAGTGATAAATAATGTTAAAAATAAAAGAGTGTCCATACTGCCATAGTAAAGATGGTTATTATCAAAAAATAACTTATAGTGGCAACGGTATTTATAGATATGGTTTTATAAATGACATAGGAGAACAAGAAAGTATTGAAAATGGCGATATGTATGATTATTTATCAAGTAAATCATCAAAATATTATTATTGTTTAAATTGTAATAAAAGGCTTGGTTTAGTAGAGAAAGAAAAGAGGTAATAGGATGAAAAGATTTTTTAAAGATAAAAGAATAATAACATTAATTGCTATTGTAATAGTACTAATAGTAGCATTATTTATGACAACAGGGTGCAATCAAAATATGTTAGATTTCAATATGACTTTTGATTATGCTGAATGCTATTTGAATGGAGAATACACTAAATATGAAATTAAAAAGTGGAGTGATTATGATGGAGAGCAAATACAAATAGTAACTAAAGATGGTAAAACTTATTTAGTTAGCATGAACTATTGCAAATTAGTAAAGGAGTAAGCAAATGAAAGATAAATTATTAAAAATTATAAATCACTATGGAGTTAGAGTACAACTAAAATATATGCAAACTGAAATATTTGAGTTTATAGAGGCTGTACTTGAATTTGAGAATTGCAATGATTCTTACAATGAAGATTATGACAACAAAGAAATATTTGTAAATAAATTACAAAAATTAAGAGGGCATATTGCTGAAGAATTAGCAGATGTTAAAGTAATGTTAAATCAGTTTCAAGAACACTACTTAATTTCAGATGAACGTATAGAAAATATTATGAATGAGAAGATAGAAAGACAATTAAAAAGAATAGGGAAAGAAAATGAAGATTTAAAGAAATTGAATATAGAATAGGAGAGTGACTTAAATGTGGATATAATAGAAGAAATAACAAATATATCTAAATCCTTAAATAAAGTCCAAAATTATATGAGAAATTTACCATCACAATTAGAAAAATTAAATTGGAAATTATTAGATTTAGAGCATTTGATAGAAAATAATACTTTAACCACTAAGGAATGCTATAGAATAGTACGTGAAATAAAGAAAGTAAGAATTGAGAGAAGAAAAGTAAAAAATGATATAGAATTGTATAATAGTTTTAAAGAAAATCAAAACAAATTAACAACAATAGAAAACAGACAATTCTTATTAGCTGAACTAAACAAAATTAAAAAAAGTTTAGGCACTAAATACAAAAATAGAGTATACACAGAAGAAGAGATAAAAGAAATATTAGGAGTGTGATATTAAATGTCAAATATTAAAACATTAACAATATTTGAAGCTTATAAAGAAATAAAAAGAATAGAGAGAAAAATAGACTTAATAAAGACATTAAGAGAAACTACAGGCGAGCTATCATCTTCTAAACTAAAAGAGGATACTGTACAACTAAGTTTTATTAGTAATGATGCTATTCTTAATGCAGTATCTAAAAAAGATGGATATAAAGAAGTATTGCAACAGTTATATAAAGCAAAAGCAGGATATGAAAAGTATATAGCGGATGAAATTGAAGATAGAAAGATTACTGACCCACAAATAGTAGTTGGATATCTTAGAGATTATAAAAGAGAAAAATGGGATAAAATATCAAGAATAATGAAATATGATAAAAGACAATGCCATAGATTATATGACGAATACAAAGGAAAAACACCGCAAGATAATTGCACTTTTTGAAAGATGTCACACTTTGTCACATTTTATATGTTAAAATGTCTATAATGGAATAATTATAAGATTATTTCATTAAGTTACACTTAGCTAACCCCTTTTTATTCTTTTTTCTAAAAAGGAAACGCTATTTAATAGATAGCGTAGAGATAGTATGTCCACTTGGGCGAGCGTAATAGTTTAACGGGTTATAACTCTTATACTATTTCTACAGTATCTATTAGATACAATAATCGCTTGTGAAGTGTAATGGTTTTGCATAACGGATTCATACTCCGTAGGAGGGGTTCAATTCCCACACAAGCAACCAAATGAAATTTAAGAGCATAGAAATATGTTCTTTTTATTATGAAATGGAGATGATAATATACAAACATTATTAAAGACAATATTCATAATCAGTTTAATAGCAAGCACAGTAGTGATTTGTATATTGAATTATTATAAAGATAAATGAAAGAGAGGAAGAAGAAAATGAAAAAAGTTAAAGTAAAAGCAAATTTTATTGATAAATATAAAACAACCAGAAAAGAGAACGAAACACTAGAAATAGAAGAAAACAGAGTAGATAATTTAGTTAAAAAAGGATATATAAAAGTAATAGAGGATTCTAATGATGAAAATACAGATGATATTACAGAAGAAGTAGTACAAGTTGTAGCTAAAGCAATAAAGGAAGAAGCAAAAGAACAAAAAAAGAGTATAGAAGAAATAATTACAGAAATAGACAAAGAATCAAAACAAGACAAAAAGAAAGTAAATAAGAAGATATCTAATAAGTAGGTGGTATATATGGCTAATATAGAAAATTTAAAACCAATTAAAACACTAAGCAGCGAAGAAGCAAAGAAAAGAGGGTCTAAAGGAGGAAAAGCAAGTGTAAAAGCAAAAAGAGAAAGAAAAGCTATGAGAGAGCAATTAGAAATGCTATTAAATTTGCCCATAAAAGATATCAAGATACAAAAGAAAGTAACTGATTTAGGCATATCATCGAGTGAAATAAATAATCAAATGGCTATGACAGTTGCATTATATCAAGAAGCATTACTAGGAAACACAAAAGCTTACGAATTAATTAGAGATACAATAGGAGAAAAACCTGTAGAACAAGTTAAAAACTTGAATCCGCCAGTAATAAACATAGAAAGGCCAAAATGATAAATCCTTATGGATTGATAGCAAAACACTTCTATGATTTATTAGATGATGTTTTAAATAATAAACATACTCATTACTGGTTAAAAGGAGGACGTGGAAGTACAAAGTCAAGTTTTATAGGAATTGTAATCCCACTTTTAATGATGATAGATGCTCAAAACGGAATACATTCTAATGCAGTAGCTCTTAGAAAAGTCGGAGATACTTTAGCGGATAGCGTTTATACTCAAATATTATGGGGGATTGAACAATTGGGAGTATCTGATTATTGGGAAGCAAAAGTAAGTCCGTTAAAACTAATTTATACGCCTACAGGCCAAGAAATAAGATTTAGGAGTGCTAATAATAAAGATGATCATAGAAAGATAAAATCGACAAAATTTAAAAAAGGTTTTTGTAAATATGTATGGTATGAAGAATTAGATGAGTTCTTTGGTATGCCAGAGATAAGAAACGTTAATCAGTCTTTGCTAAGAGGCGGTACTGGATATAAAGTATTTTATTCATATAATCCACCTAAGATGTTATCAAATTGGGTAAATACAGAAGTAATAATTGAAAGAAAAGACAGATTTGTACATTCTAGCACTTATTTAGATATTCCTCCTGAATGGCTAGGAGAAGAGTTCTTTATAGAAGCTAATACATTAAAAGAACAAGATGAACTAGCTTATAGAAATGAATATTTAGGAGAGGCCACAGGAACAGGTGGGGCAGTATTTACAAATATAACATTAAGGCCTATAACAGAAGAAGAAATAAAACATTTTGATAATATAGCAGATGGAATAGACTTTGGATATGCAGTAGATCCAGCATGCTATGGTCAAAATCATTTTGATAAGACGAGAAAACGTCTTTTTATTTTTAATGAGATTTATAAGATAAACTTGTCTAATAGAAAGTTGTGGGAAGAAATAGTTAAAATCAAAATCGGTAGTTCACATATAACTGCCGATAGTGCAGAACCTAAAAGTATAGAAGAGCTTAATTCTTATGGTAAGTTAAAAGTTAAAGGAGCGAAAAAAGGTCCTGATAGTGTAGAATTTGGGATAAAGTGGTTACAAGATTTATTTGAAATAATTATAGATCCAGAAAGATGTCCTAACACTGCTAGAGAGTTTAAAACATACGAGTATGATAAAGACAAATATGGTAATTTTATAAGCAAATTCCCTGATATAAACAATCATAGTATAGATATGACAAGATATTCAAGAGAAAATGATATGAAATATAGTAAATCTAAATTTGGTTATACAAAAATAGTATAGGAGGTAAGATAAAATGTTACAATATAATAAAGATTATATGATTAATCCATTAAACATATCTAACATTTTAGAAGATGCTAAACCTGAATGGGAAAAAAGAAAAAAACTATATAAAATGAAAGTGAGAAAAAATAAACCTTCGGATTTAGTCGCAGAAAGTGATAGTGAGATGAAAGAACCATTTGAGGCTGTTATTTCTAATATGGTAAATGGTTACGTAGGTGGAAAAGCACCTAAATACCAAGTGGAAGAAATGCCTACAAAAGAAAAACAAAATATTCTTATAAAGTTATTTAACAAAGTATTTAATAAAAATGGAAACGTAAGAAAAGAATATCAAATATTCATAGATTATATAAGGGATTACAATGATGATCCTTTTTTCTATTTTAATTTAATTCAAAGTTATAATGATATGACAGCAGCTTATGGAATATATTATGAAAATAATAACAATGAAATAGTATATGCTAATGTTGATGCAAGACAGACAATAGCAATATATGATTATTCTACACCAGTTAACAAAATAGGATTACTGAGACATTGGCAAGAAAAAGATTCTAATGGCGAAGAGTTTGATGTAGTAGTATTAATTACTAAAGAGTATAAATATCATTATAGAAATAGTAAATTACAAGCAAAAGATTTTTATGAAGAAGAAGGAAAGAGAGAAGATTGTAACTGGGGATGTGTTCCATGTATAGCAATTGAAAATCCTGACGGTTTAGCATGTTTTGAACTGTCAAAACCCAATATATGTGCTTATGAAAGAAATATGAATAATGCCAAAAACACATTTCAATATAATGACGATGCTAAACTAATGGTAACAGGGTATTCTCCAAATGAAGATACCTTAATAGAAGAAAAAGATGAAAATGGAAAAATAGTTTATGAAGAAAATGGAGAACCTAAATGGATTAAAAATAAGAAAAGACAAAAAGAAGATGAACTAGTATTACAAGCACCTGTATTTTATGCCGAAGAAGGTGGAGATATCAAATGGGTAGAAAAAAATATTAATGATGCTGCTGTGCAAAATTATAGAAAAACTCTAGTTGATTTAATATTTATGTTTAGCAATTGTCCGAATATTAATGATCTAGGTTTTACAAATGCTGATAATAGTTCGGCACTTGAAAAGAAGTTTTTTCCTTTAGAACAATCTATAACTTATTTAGATAAAACTATTAGAAAAGAATTACTTGCTATGTGGGAAGCTTTTACAGAAAGAATAAATTTAAAAAAAGGAACTAAATATGACTTTAGAAATTTAAAAATAACATTACAAAGAAATATGCCTACAGACAAAAAGGCCGAAACTGATAGGGTTCTTTCATTACAAGGTGTTGTTTCTAATGAAACGCTTTTAAATATGTTACCAGATGAGTTAGACGCATCTAGTGAACTTGAAAAAATAAAAAAACAAAATGACGAGATGTTAGAAGAAAATATGAAAAAAATAGAAGCATTTAGAAATGGAGAGAAAGAAGAGACAGAAGAAACAGAAAAGCAGGTGTTGTAAATGAAAAATCAGACAATACTAAATAAAAGATGGACTTTTACTAATTTAAAATTAAAAGAATATGAAAAGTTATATAAAAAAATTAATTTAGATTCGCAAGATGAAATACAATATATATTTAAAGATGTTGAATTTTCATTTAAAGATTTTAATAAGACTATTACTACTAATCAAAGAAACAAATTTATTAGATTAGTAGAAAAATGGAAAAAAGAAGGATTATTAAAAGGTTATTTTGGGTACGTAATCGTGTCAACTATAAGAAAAAATATTATAACTAATAAAGAATTGTTGCAATTGTTATTATGGAGTGTGTTTCTTAAAGAAAGAAAAAAGTTAGAAATACATGAAAAAAAATTATTTACTAGTATATGCGAAAATTTCTATAATCAGGGAAGAGAAGAGTTAAAAACAAAGAAAAAAAGTAAATGGAGTATAACATGGAATTATATTTATTCTTTATTATGTATTCCTTATGTTAAGGGGAGTAGTTGGAATAATTATATTGAAGCAATATCATTAACTAATGCTCAGGAATTGCAACAACAAGTAATGATAAACTTACAACAAGGGAAAAAATTAGATATAGAAAATACTGTATTTCAAAATATAATTAAAAAACAAAAAAATAGATATATCTGCATAAATGGTAATAAATATAGTGGAGCATTAGATAGTCAAATCTCTGTAATAGCTAATAAATCATATTTAAAAGTGGCAGAAGATATAAAAAATAAAAATCAACAAGTAAGATTTATTGCTGAAATGGATGATAGAACAACTAAAATGTGTAAGGGGATGTTGAAAGTTAATGATTAACTTTCACATCTTCTTTTTTTGTTATTA